>JBBSTQ010000413.1:0-3317 GCA_038235745.1 Sphingobacteriales bacterium | reverse complement strand
TGCCCTGGTTATTAAGACCGCACTTAACCTCATAAGACTCAAACCAGGGAAAGGCCCTTTGAAAAGACAAAAACTGAGAGCTTTGCTCGATGATGACTTACGAGAGGAACTATTGACTAAGTTTTAAATGCGTTTGCCCTAGTTTGCAGTAATTTGCTAGGTATGGTTTATGTTTTTAATTATACCTTTGCAATTCTTATAAAATCATTATTTGTTAATGAAAAATCTAACACCACGAATCCAAATTGTCGGATTAATTGTTTGTTCAGTCGTTGTTTCCATTATCGCTGTGATTTTAGCAAACTCACTAAAAAGCATTACCGAGCATGCCCAAATGTTCATCTTCAACCAAAGTAAAAGTATTCCCTTAATTTATATCGTTTTGCCCTCGATCGGGATAACCGCCATTTATTTTTTACGGAAATACGTTTTTCGTGGTAAACCGAACAAAGGAATTAAAGAGATTTACCAAAGTATTGATAACCACAAAAACACTTTACCAGCGTTTAAAGTCCCTTCACACTACTTAAATGGGTTTTTGACCGTGATTTTTGGTGGCTCAACAGGTATAGAAGTTTCTACCGTTGTGGCTACCGCAGCAGTGGGAAATATGGCTCAAAGAAATATCAGTTTGGTAAAAGCATACAAAACAGAATTGATATGCGCTGCTGTTGCCGCAGGAATCGCAACCATTTTTGCAAGTCCCATTGCTGGTTTCTTCTTTTCTGTAGAAGTGATTGGTCGCAAAAAAGTCAATAGAACAATATTGTTGAGCTCGGCATGTGCGGTGTTGGTTTCATGGGTCAGCCTGATTAAACTAAATCCCGAGAAAATACTCGACTTTACTGTAGAAGGTTGGAACGGTTATGCCATCCCGTATTTTATTATATTGAGCATAGCCTGTAGCTTTTTGGCAATTTATTTTACCAAAACTGTGATATTTATTAAACGGATTTTCGGGAATATCTCTAACAATTTCTTACGTGTAAACTCTGGTGCATTGTTGGTGGGGATTGCAATCTTAGTTTTTCCTCAACTCTATGGAGATAGCTATCACGCAGTTAATGAGCTTATTTTCCATTCTGGGTCGCAGATGCTCAGCATCCAACTTACCTTATTACTCTTTACGTTAGTGTTTTTAAAACCTTTGGTCGCTGCTCTAACTTTGGGCGCAGGTGGCGATGGTGGCGTTTTTGCACCAAGTATTGTAGCTGGGGCCATTTTAGGAATTGTAACCGCAATGCTATCCAACTACTTTTTTAACGCCGATTTAGTGGTTTTGAATTTTGCAATTATAGGTGGAGTAGCTGTTTTAAGTGCCGCAATTAATGCGCCGTTAACCTCTATATTTTTAGGCTGTAGTTTGGTTGATGGAGGTTATATTTTGTTTATACCGATTGCTATTGGGTGTTTTATCGCAAAATACAGCGCTCAGTACTTTTGTGATTATACGGTTTATACTTATCAGGGGAAGTAGCGGTTTCGGTTATGAAATGTGATTAAGCAGTTTATCTTAGGGTATAAAAACAGCGTTGCTAATTATTCTTTCCAAAGAAATTGTGGTACAATATCCTCGGTTGAAATATGTTTAAGTTAAGGAACGTCGTCATGTCGAATGCTAGTGAGACATCTCACAAATAGGTAACAGATAGGATGTGTAAACTTTGCTCGTGAGATTTCTCCTATCGTCGAAATGACTTGAAGCACAGAAAGGCCGTCATGTTGAACGATAGTGAAACATCTCACAAATAAGGTAACACACCCTATTTGGGAAGTCTGCTCGTGAGATTTCTCCTAACGTCGAAATGATTGTTAAGTAAATGAAACTTCTTACCCTTAAGTACCTTTGAGCAAAGAACACCTGAAATGATAGAAGTTTACTTATGAAGTAAGTCAAACAACAAAAAAGCCTTGATTCATTACGAATCAAGGCTTTTTAATATTTAGTTTATCCAGTCAGACTTCAGACCACGGTCATAAAACTTCCGACTCAAAAACACTAAGCGTCAGCTTTTGGAGCTTCTTCTTTTGGTGGGCGTGGCAATAAAGCTTTACGAGAAAGTTTCAATTTACCTTGCTTATCAACATCCATCAGTTTAACTTTTACTTCGTCACCCACCTGGAAAATACCATCCATAGTTTCGTAACGTTTCCAGTCAATTTCAGAAATGTGCAATAAACCATCTTTACCTGGCATAATCTCAACGAAAGCACCAAACGGCATAATAGACTTCACTTTACCTTCGTAAACTTCGCCAACTTCTGGTTTAGCAACAATGTTTTTGATACGCGTAGTTGCTTGATCAATAGCAGCTTTATTATCAGCAAAAATTTGGATGTAACCTTTGTTGTCCTTCTCCTCAATAGAGATGGTAGCGCCAGTTTCACGTTGCATTTCCTGAATAATTTTACCACCGGGACCTATAATCGCACCAATAAATTCTTTATCGATAACCAAAGAAACAATACGTGGCGCATGAGGTTTGAAATCCTCTCTTGGCGCTGTCATTGTTTTTTCAATTTCGCCAATGATATGGATACGACCTTCCTTAGCTTGATCTAAAGCGTTAGCTAAAACTTCGTAGCTTAAACCGTTCACTTTCAAGTCCATCTGGCAAGCAGTAATTCCTTTTCTAGTTCCAGTTACTTTAAAATCCATATCTCCTAAGTGATCTTCATCACCTAAAATATCAGATAAAATAGCATATTTTCCAGTTGCTTCATCAGAGATTAATCCCATTGCAATACCAGAAACCGGAGCTTTCAGTTGAATACCAGCATCCATCAAAGCCAATGTACCCGCACAAACGGTAGCCATAGATGATGAACCGTTAGACTCTAAAATATCAGAAACAATACGGATCGTGTATGGGTTTTCTTCGTCAGAAGGCAATACTTTTTTGATTGCTCTCATGGCTAAGTTACCATGACCAACTTCGCGACGGCCAACTCCCCTGTTCGGACGAGCCTCGCCAGTTGAGAAAGCAGGAAAATTATAGTGCAATAAAAATTTATTGTAACCATTAATGAACGCACCATCAATCATTTGCTCATCAGACTTTGCACCTAATGTAACTGTAGTTAATGATTGCGTTTCGCCACGAGTGAAAATTGCAGAACCGTGAGCGGAAGGCAAATAACCTACTTCGCTCCAAATTGGGCGAATTTCGTTGGTTTTTCTACCATCTAAACGAATTCCTTCATCCAATAACAATGCTCTTACTGCATCATACTGCACATCATGGAAATATTTTTTAGCTAAAAATTTATCAGATTCAGTAGCACCTTCTGGCAACGCTTCTAAAACTTCTTTTTGG
>JBBSTQ010000412.1:0-3329 GCA_038235745.1 Sphingobacteriales bacterium | reverse complement strand
TCAAAATCCTAAAACAAGCGCAACAAAACCATCCAACACCAAAAAACGCAAAGGAGGCATTAGAATTTTTCGGTGGGTTTGAAATTGTACAAATGTGTGGGGCAATGCTAGCGGCTTACGATAAAAATATGCTCATTTTGGTGGATGGCTTTATTGCCACAGCCGCTTTTTTATGTGCTTACCATATCAATAATAAAATAAAAGATAATGCTATTTTTTGCCACCAAAGCGATGAACAGGGCCATAAAAAAATGTTAGATCATTTGGGCGTAAAACCAATTCTAAATTTAGGTATGCGATTAGGCGAAGGAACGGGTTGTGCTGTGGCGTATCCCATAATTGAGAGCGCTGTTAATTTTATAAATGAAATGGCTAGTTTTGAAGGTGCCAATGTAAGCAACAAATAAAAAATGAAGAACGAAATACGCATTTTCTTTACTGCCTTAATGTTTTACACACGAATTCCCTGTCCAAGTTGGATAGACCATTCTGAAGAATATATTAATAAAGCAACTCGGTATTTTCCTTTAATTGGGTGGATAGTTGGTGTGGCTGTTGCTGTAACTGTTTTTGGAGCTCATTATATTTTTACAAATACCATTTGCATCATTCTTTCAATGGCTACCAGTATATTAATAACTGGGGCATTTCATGAAGATGGTTTTGCCGATGTGTGTGATGGTTTTGGTGGCGGTTGGACAAAAGAAAAAATTTTGGAAATAATGAAAGACAGCCGTGTGGGAGCTTATGGCGTTGTTGGCATGATAGTGCTGTTTTTATTGAAAATTTTTACACTTATAGAACTGATGAATTTGGATATTTGGTATTGTTTGAAAGCCATTGTACTATCCCACGTCATTAGCCGATTTAGTGCCGTTACTATGATTTTTACTCACGAATATTCAAGAGAAGACGAAAGCAGTAAAATAAAACCCATTGCTAAAAAACTAACGTTAAAAAACTTCATAATCAGTTTCATTTGGTTAATTCCAGCTTTACTATTATTTCAAAACTGGTGGATCTTTCTGGTAATTGTACCCGTTTATGCAATAAAAATGTATTTGGCAAAATATTTTACTAAATGGATAGGTGGCTACACCGGTGACTGCCTTGGTGCAACACAACAAGTTACGGAAATTATAACCCTTTTATTTTGCCTTGCGCTATGGAAATTCATTTAATTAGACACACCACACCGGATATTGCCAAAGGAATTTGTTATGGACAAACCGACGTTTCTTTGAATGAAAATTTGTTTGCCAACGAAGCAAAAGTTATTCAGTCAAAACTACCAAATGTAATAGAATGTTTCTACACCAGCTCATTGCAGAGATGTGAAAAATTAACGCAACAATTAACCTCAAGCTATACCTTAGACAGCCGACTGATGGAACTCCATTTTGGCGATTGGGAAAACAAACCTTGGAGTGAACTAAATCAAGAAGAAATGAATAGTTGGATGAATGATTTTGTGAATATACCAACCCCAAATGGAGAGAATTATACAGACCTACACCAAAGAACCACAAATTTTATAAAGGCACTTCTGGAAACTGATTTTAAGAAAATTGCAATCATTACCCACGCCGGAAACATCAGAAGCTTTATTAGTTGGGCATTAGATTTACCATTAGAAAACTCTTTTCGCATTGAGTTGGCTTATGGGACGGTAGTTTCTATGAAATTAAACAAAGACAAATGTTTTAACAAACTAATATCAATACAATAAAAAATTATCATAAATAAGATTTCCAACCCAACAGCTAAGGTTCTGCCCTTTTTCAATGCTGGAATAGTTTCTACAGGTACTGAGAAATATAACCTAACAAATCGCTTTTCTCAACGTTAATTACCTCAGCTTTCAATACTATAATATTTATAATAAGCATAAAACGAATAAACATACCTTACAGCTTCTCCGCAAAAGAGCACATACAGCCAATCTAACTGAAAAATCGATGAAGAAATTAATTCTGAAAACCCCACACGGTATGCTAGAAAACTCAAAAAATCTAAACTATAGTATATAGAGACGATTCGGAAGGGGATAAGGATAAAGCTGAAAAGTAAACCCAAGTTGGGTTTAATCCAAAAAAAACATGCTGTTGCTACAAAAAGCAAAAGCACCACGATTTGCCAAAGTGCATCAATTTTTGCACTCATTGAAAAAGGGAAATTAAAAGTCGCTAAAAGGTAGTTGAATTTTGAAGGAATGTAGATTAAGAACGTCAGCAGATCTAAAATGCCGAAAATTCTTAATCCCCATTTCATTTATGCGAATGCTTTTGCTAAAGCGCTGGTTTGGTGGTCTACCAGTTTCTGTAACGGACCACTTGCCATCATCTTCAACTCTGCCGAAACAATCAGCTTTGCGGTAGTTCCATCAACATCGGTGGCAACCAACCATTTCATGCTTAAAGCAAAAGGTGGTTCTTCAGATGGTTCAATAACCACTTCTGCGTTCTCAATTCTCGAACTCACTTTTAAAGCAAGTTTAGCCATATTTTGTATGGTAAATTTAGCCTCGTCAGCTGTGCTGGTGTAATTGTAAATATTTTCGGGCATCAACTGCTCATGATTATTTAAATCGCTCAAGAAAGCATAAACTTTCTCAATCGGTTGTGCAATGCTCACGCTGCTTTCAAAAACTGTCATAAAAATAATTTATACTATTGACCCCAGCCAGATGGATTTTTCCTCCAATCGCTAAGCAATTCGATATCGTTTTTTTGGATAAAATTATGTTCAGCAGCATATTCAATCAATGCACTGTAATTAGATAGGGTGGTAAACCTGCATTTAGCTTCAGCAAAATTTTCTGTCGCGATGTCAAATCCGTAAGAAAAAATAGCGACCAAACCTGCCACTTCGTAACCTGCTTCGCGTAATGCATTAATTGCTTGTATGCTGCTTTTTCCCGTCGAAATTAAATCTTCAACCACCACCACACGTTGCCCAGGATTTATTTCGCCTTCAATTAAGCTTTGAGTGCCATGCTCTTTAGCTTTTGCTCTCACATAAATAAAGGGCAAGCCTAACTCTTGTGCTACTAGCGCACCTTGCGGAATTCCGGCTGTTGCAACGCCGGCAACTACACTGCATGACCCGTATTCTTCCTGTATTAATTCAGCAAGCTTCTGTCTGATGTATGTTCTGATGGACGGATGGGAGAGCGTAATGCGGTTATCGCAATAGATAGGAGATTTCCAACCCGAAGCCCAGGTAAAAGGATTAGTAGGTTGTAATTTAATTGCTTTAATTTGCAACAAAAATTCAGCAACTTTCTGTTCAATCTCACTTTTGTTGTACATGGCGCAAAAATACAATAT
>JBBSTQ010000411.1:0-3332 GCA_038235745.1 Sphingobacteriales bacterium | reverse complement strand
CTTTCAGAACTTCTTTTTTTTATTTAGATGACAAAAGAAAAACCTCCCTTACTTAACAGAGAAATAAGCTGGCTTTATTTCAATGCGAGGGTTTTGCAAGAAGCTGCCGATAAAACTGTTCCACTTATAGAGCGGATTAGGTTTTTGGCTATTTTTTCTTCCAATTTAGACGAATTTTATAGAGTAAGAGTGGCCACACTAAACAGGCTGGTAACCGTGGTTAGCAAAGCCAAGGCTGAATTGGGATTTAATCCTAAGAAAATCCTTAATCAAATAAAAAACATCGTTGTAAAGCAGGAAAAAAAATTCAATATCCTGTACGAAGCCATTATCAAAGAACTTGCAGAAAACAAAATCTTTCTTTTAAACGAACAACAGTTGAATGTTAGTAGAGGGATTTTTGTAAAAAGTTACTTCAGAGAAAAAATTCTTCCAGCCATTGTCCCAATCATTATTGACGACAATAAGCCATTTCCAGAACTTAGAGATCGGGTTATCTATTTTTTAGTTAAGCTAAGTGATACGTCTGATAAGACTAAAAACAAATATGCTTTAATTGAAATTCCCTCGAGTTTACCACGGTTCTTGATTTTGCCAGATACCAATGATTTAAAATTCATCATTCTTTTAGATGATGTAATTAGATATTGTTTGGACGAGATTTTCTTCATTTTTGATTACAATCACATTGAAGCTTACTCTTTGCAGGTCACTCGTGACGCCGACTTTGATTTAGATACCAATGTGAGTGATAAGTTTATTGAGGCACTTTCAAAAAACCTACAAAAAAGAAAAGCAGGTAAACCTATGCGCTTGCTTTACGATAGCAGCATGCCGATAGATATGCTAAATGTTGTGGTTTCAAAGCTTAATCTCTACTCTGAAAGTTTAATACCAGGCAATAAGTACCATAATTTCAAAGATTTTATCGGTTTCCCGAGTGTTGGCGCAGAGTCGCTTCAATACAAAAGCGTTACGCCTTTGCGATTGAAAGATTTAAGCGTAAATAAAGGAATGCTGGAGTTAATCAAGAAAAAAGACTACCTCATTAATTTGCCATACCAGTCTTTCGATTATATTATCCACTTTTTAAGAGAAGCTGCCATTGATCCTAGAGTGACCACAATCCACATCACGCTTTACAGGTTAGCAGAAAACTCAAGAATTATAAATGCTTTGATCAATGCCTCCCGAAACGGAAAAAAAGTGATTTGTTTGGTTGAGCTGAAAGCCAGATTTGATGAACAGGCAAATATTTACTGGACAGGCAAACTAGAGGAAGAAGGCGTTTATGTAAATTACGGCATCACGGGCTATAAGGTACATACCAAAATTTGTATGGTTACCCGGATTGAAAAAGGCAAAACTGCTTACTATGCCAATTTAGCAACGGGTAATTATAATGAAAAAACGGCTAAGCTTTATTGCGACCATAGTTTATTTACGGCAAATGAAGATATTACCAAAGAATTAAGTAGAGTCTTTAGAAATATTGAGAAAAAGAAAATCTCTAAAGACTATAAGCATTTGATTGTTTCGCCAATGGAAACCCGTGATAAGCTGTTTTCTTTTATCGACCGAGAAATCAAAAATGCGAAAGCAAAAAAGAAAGCATATCTAGTTTTAAAAATGAATTCTTTGGCAGATGAGTTGACCATCCGTAAACTTTATGATGCCAGCAACGCAGGAGTATCCATTAAGCTGATTGTAAGGGGGATGTGCTGTTTAATACCTAAGCAAAAGGGTTTTAGTGAAAACATTGAAGTGATATCTATCGTTGATAAATTTTTGGAACACGCCAGAATCTGGATTTTCTGTAACAACGGAAAAGAAGAGGTCTTTTTGCTTTCCGCAGATTTAATGACCCGCAACCTAGACCATAGGATTGAAGTTGGTTTCCCGATTTATGATCCCGAAATTAAAAAAGAGATTATGGAACTGATGGACATTCAGCTGATGGATAATACCAAAGCTAGAGAAATTAACAAGTTGAATAACAATAAGTATCGAAAAACGGGAGTAACAACACCATACCGCACCCAAATTGATACATACAATTATTTAAAAAATAAAATTTAGCATATTGAGATACGCCGCTATTGACATTGGCTCTAATGCCATCAGATTATTAATTGCATCTGTTTTAAATAACGATGGAAAAATCAGTTTCAAAAAAACATCTCTAATACGGGTGCCCTTGCGTTTGGGAGATAACGCATTTATTGACCAGCGCATTTCCGAAACAAAATCGGAAGAATTGATCAAAGCAATGGTTGCGTTTAAAAACCTGATGGATGTTTATCATGTGGAAGACTATATGGCTTGCGCAACATCAGCGTTAAGAGAGGCAGAAAACGGACCAGATTTGGTAAAGCGAATTAAAGAAGAAGTGGGGTTGAACCTAGAAATTGTTCAAGGTCAAAAAGAAGCAAATATCATTTATTCCAGTCACATCGACCAAAATTTTGACCATGATAAAAACTACTTATACATTGATGTGGGTGGTGGAAGTACGGAATTGTCCATATTTAGCCAAGGGAAACCGGTCGCTTCAAAGTCTTTTAATTTAGGTACGATTAGGATTTTAGACCAGCAAGACAAACCAGAAACTTGGGAAGACTTAAAGCACTGGATTAAAACCGAAACCAAGAGTTACAAAAACTTGATAGGGATTGGTACTGGTGGCAACATCAATAAACTTTTTAAACTTGCCGAACAAAAGGAAGGAACTTCACTGAGTTTTCTGAAATTAAAAGCGCAATTTGAACACTTGAATGCACATTCGTTAAAAGAACGGATTTTTAAACTAGGTTTAAACCAAGATAGGGCAGACGTAATTATTCCAGCTTGTCATATTTTTTTAACAGTAATGAAAGTTGGCGCAATTAGGCAAATTCACGTTCCTAAAGTGGGTATGGTTGATGGAATCATCAATTTACTAATCGAAAAGAATTTTAAACGATTGTAACAAAAATGGCTGGCTCTTTAAAAAGCCAGCCATTTCTCAAAAACATCATAAAACTGCGTCCATATCCGCAATCAAATCATCAATATGTTCTAAACCGACAGAAACCCGTAACAAGTTCTTCGGGGTTTTTGTATCAGGACCTTCAACCGAGTATCGGTGTTCTATTAAACTTTCAATGCCTCCCAAACTAGTAGCTTGCGTAAATATTCTTAGACCGTTTACTACTGTTCGGGCCTTTTCTTCGCCACCTTTTAACAAAAATGAGAGCATTCCGCCAAAAGACAACATTTGTTTCTGTGCCAACTCATGTTGCGGATGAGATTTTAATCCTGGATAAAAAACCGTTTCTACAGCAGGGTGGTTT
>JBBSTQ010000410.1:0-3343 GCA_038235745.1 Sphingobacteriales bacterium | reverse complement strand
AATTGAAACTATTGTCTAAATGTTTTGGAGGAATAACGATGAACAAAATCCCCTCGGCATGGTCAAAAACATCCTGACGATATAAAAAACATTTCCCTTTTTCGGCTCTTAAATTTCCTAGCGAAAGCAAAGCTGATAATCTGCTATAAGCCAGTCTATCTGTTGGGTAAGCCAATAAACTTGGGCCGTCCAATAAATCTAAGCGACAAGCAGGAATAAAACCGATTCCGTTTTTTTTGGCTGCGACATGTGCTCGTACAATTCCTGCTAAAGTATTACGATCTGTAATGGAGATTTTTTGATAGCCTAAAAGTGCGGCTTGCTCTACGAGTTCATGAGGGTGGGATGCACCTCTTAGAAATGTAAAGTTGCTGGTTATTTGTAATTCGGAATAGCTCATTTTATATTTTGATAATCACAACATCTTTCAAACATCATCTTTCTAAACGTAGATTTAGCCTTCACGCACAAGGCTTGCCTGCCCTCATGCCGGGCAAATGGCAGTGACTTTTTTTTCCGCAAAAAAAGTATTCAATCCGGATAGCTATCGGGACTGTCGCCTGCGCCCTTTGCTACAAAGGGAGTGCTTTTACTTTCTTCATCTGTACCGCAAAGGCCAAGGGCGAATAAAGCGTTCAGTTAAGACTGTGCTTTTGCTGAACGGAATTTAAAATTCCACATGCAAGGTTACCATTTCACATAGCGACTCTTTTGGAGCAATTTAAATACCTGTTTGTGAGATGCCTGCCTGCTGTAAGCAGGTTTCATTAGCACTCAACGGACGGAAAACGCTGTCCTTCCCACACAGCTCCGTGAACTCTGCGCCCTCTGTGTTAAAAAAAATAAATTTTACTTATAGCGTTAGATACCTGTTGTGGGATGCCTGCCTGCGGTAGGCAGGTCTCCTTAGCAATCAACGGACGGAAAACACTGCTCTTTCCACACAGCTCTGTGACCTCTGCGTCCTCTGTGGTTAAAAAATGAATTTTACTTATAGCGTTAGATACCTGTTTGTGAGATGCCTGCCTGCGGTAGGCAGGTTTCACTATCGTTCAACATAACGGTTGTTTTATTTTAAACCATTTCAAGCATCCGATAAAAAAACTTCTAAGCAAAAAAACCATGTAAAAACCACTCCGCTTTTTGGTCTGCTTGGTAATGCCCCGAGCGGAAAAGCCAATAACGTTTGCCCGTTTCATCTTCTACCAAATAATAATCGCGGTGTTCGCCACTTTCAATCCACCATTCCCGCTCAATTCTTTCAGGGCCGTCGGCTTTTTTAATGTCATGTCTTTTATTTTTATAAACAAAAAGTATCGGTGGATAATCTGGAATGGGTGCCGAAACCAAAACCTTTTCTGGCACAGCCAGCAAATGTGTAGGTCGCGGTTTATCATTTGGCCATGGGATAGCAGGTTTTTCATCCAAACTATTTACTTTTTTTATGGAACGTTCTGGCCAATAATGTTCCTGCGGAAGGTAACGTTGTATCGCATCTTTACCCGCTCGCATAGCAATACGGTCTAAAACCTCGGCAACTTGTTGCTCATCACTTTCTTGAGATGTTGCCCACATCGCCTGTTGCGTAATTTCTACCGGTTCAATTCCCGAAGCTTCCAAAACAAAAAGTTCAATTCCTAAAGCTGGCTCAATATTTACAATTCGCATTTTTAAAAGCTGATGCAAATGTTCGATGTGGTGTGTGGATTTGTGAGTTCCTATGCTTACTGAAACCACTTTCCCATCAATGCGATAGCAGGTCAAGACTGCTTTTCTTAAACCCATTCCTTCTTTTTGCAGACGTTCGCACAAAAGCTCTAGCAGTTTTTGAATGGCAATTTCAATCGCTTTTGCGGTGCGGATGGGTTCTAAACAAGGCAGGCGTTCGGTATAAGGTTCTGGGAGATAAATGGGCTTCAAAAACTCTTCTGTATTTCCCATCGCCTGTGCAATTCTTAACAGCAAAGCTTCTCCAAATCGCCTGCGCAATACCGAACGAGGAATGTCAATAAAATTTTCGATGCGATACATCCCCAGTTTATGTAAGCGTTGCACTAAATTATCTTCTAACCTTAGCGCTGCGGGCGGCAAACTTAAAATGGAATAATAATGCTCGCCACTTTCTATTATCGCTTTTTCTTTGCCATAACGGGCAATTGCCCAAGCGGTGCCAGCAGTATCAGCAATTGCACCACGCACTTGATATCCTTTCTTCCTGATTCGGGTTAATAATTCCTGCAAATACGGGACTTCTCCCTGCCAAAGGTGGCAACAGCCAGTAATATCAAGCATTAAACCATCAGGTTCGTCAATGGCAACAATCGGCGAAAAACGGACGCACCATTCGCCCAGTTCTTTTAACAGTAGAAATTCGGTTCCTGTTACATCATCTTCCAAAACCACATCAGGCAAAAGCGCTTTTACATCGGCAATGGTCATTCCTATTTTGATACCTTGCTTAAGCGCAAAATTATTACAGCTTTTTACCGATTGCCTTCCTCTTTCTTTTACCGAAATCACTAATGGAACTTCATTCAGTGAAGGATTTGAGATTGTGAGTTGGTCGGTTAGCAATTGTTTAAACCATAAAGACAGATAACGTTTTTGCATTAGGTTCCTGTTTTAGTGAGTATCCATTTATCTTTTGCAATCTCCTCTGTGTTTTCTAAAGTTTTCACGATTAAACCTTTCGGCGTGGCAGTAGCTTTGAAAACACTTGGTTGTCCGTTTTTTACTTTCAACAATTCTACCTGCCATTGCGGAAAGCCAACGCCGGGTAAACCTCTTTCTGTAAAGCTGGGTAAAGGGCTAATCCGCCAACGAGCTACGCAGGCTGTGGTGCTAATTTTTTTGCTGTCTTTGCGGAGTACAAACCCGGTAATTTGGTTGTTTTCTACGGCCAATTGTAAACGCCGGGATTGTGCAAAGTTAAGATCCTGCAGTTCTGCAACTACTGCTGCCAAACCATTGCATTTTAAAGCTTCTTCCATTGCCCACAGAATATCCCGGTCTTTGCGAAGTTGTATAAATATGATGCGATCTGGATGAATACCGAAGTTTTTTAAAGCCGGCGGAAACACTTGAGGAAAAGGGCTAATCCAGATACAAGACCGCTCATTTTGCATCAATACGGAAAGCAAAGTTGTGATAAAACCATTGGTGCTTGCGGTTTCTTCTTCCTCATCACATAAAAATTCATGTACGGCAGCCGTTGGAAATTCCTCATAAAGAAAAGCTTTTTCTAACAACCCTAAACCAAAACTGATTTCTTTGCCTTCGGTTTGTGGTTTAAAACCTTCTAACCGCAGAATATCCTGTTTTAGTTGCGTAATGATGCTTTTTT
>JBBSTQ010000409.1:0-3352 GCA_038235745.1 Sphingobacteriales bacterium | reverse complement strand
CAGCAAAGGGTTCACGAATTAATTAATTTGGTAAAAGGCATGGAAAAAAATGGCTATCGATATTTAGTTACCACAAGTTTTCCAGCATTTATGGTGCCCACAAAAAATGTGATTGATGCTTCAGATTTGGTACTGTTCCATGGTAACGCACTTAAAGAACCAGTAAAATTTCTTGAACACATCAATAAAATCAAAGCTACCGTTGGCGATCGAGTAATGCCGATTGTTAACAATGAGGACGACAACTACAACTTCGACAGTGATAGCAGCCATTTCAAAATCGCGGTGGAAAATTATATCTCTTGGGGCTTTTTTGATTACCGTAGAAAAGGAGTGACAGATTTAAAAGAAGGTTTCCAGAGCGTTCCAGTGGACTGGAGAGTTAGTTCCGAAAACAAAAAAGCCTTTTTTAATAAGGTAAAAGAAATTACAGGCGGACTTTGAAAAAAGCGGAAGGCTTAAAGCGGAAGGCTAAAGGCGGAAAGCCATTATTTTTTTTCTACTTCTCGTCATGTCGACGATAGGAGACATCTCACAAATAGGTAACAAACCCTAAAAGAAGACTTTGCTTGTTTAACCTTTATCCAATGGTAAGTACTTAAGTGTAAATATTAATCTGAACGTATTTAAAAAAGAAGAATATGAAATTTAAAACATTCAAAACTACAGTTCTTGCAATGTGCTGTATAACAACGGTTTTTGCACAACAAAACACCATAACTACAAGTGGTTTTGAAAACCCTGCAAATGAATTTAGGCCGATGCCTTTTTGGCACATCAACGGAACTTTGACAGATGAAGGCATCATAAAACAATTGACGGATTCAAAAAAAGCGGGTTTTAGTGGCGTAGCGGTTTTACCCTTAGATAGCACCCTCCCCGAATATTTAAGTGACGATTACTTCGACAGGTACAAAACAATCTTAGAAACCGCCAAAAAGTTGGGGATGAATATTATTTTGTATGATGATACTGGTTTTCCAAGTGGCACAGCAGGCGGAATTATTGAGAGAGAATTCCCTCAATTCTTGAGGAAAAGTTTAGACAAAACCGAGGTAGATGTTAGAGGCCTTCCATTTTATAAATGCGTGGTGCCTCAAGGTAAATTGATGGCTGCCGTAGCGATGGATATGACCACCAAACAGCGGATCGATCTTCAACCTTTTATCGTTAATAGCTTGCTGAGTTGGCAAATACCTAAAGGTGGCGATTGGCGAGTGCTATTTTTCAACAACAACCCTGCGTCTTTCTGGAAAAAAAACATGCCATTAGATGCTATGGATCCGCAAGCGATGGATCAGTTTATGAAGCTTACTTATGATGAATATGCAAAAAGATTCAGTTCTTATTTTACCAACACCATAAAGCTTACGTTTTTTGACGATGTGGGTTTTTTACGCCGGGAGCGCACCTGGACAGGGCTTTTTAATGAAAAATTTAAAGCCTTAAACGGGTACAATCCTGAATTGTTTTATCCTGCCTTGTGGTATGATATTGGTCCTGAGACACAAGCGGCCAGAGTCGCATTTTTTAACACACGGTCAGAGTTATTGGCAGAAGGTTACACAAAAACCGTTACAGAATGGACCAATAAATACAAGCTTGAAAACACAGGTCATCCGCCGGGAAATTATGGCATACAACCGGTGGATATGCATGGCGATATTTTTAAATTCTTTAGATATACCCCACGCCCGTTAGCGGATGCCATTATTGATTACGGCCATGGCCGAGATGGTTTCAAACTCATTAGTTCTGCTGCGGATTTATACGACAGACCAATTGTGACTACCGAAGTTTACGGTGCATTCAAAGAAAACATTGTGGATGTTAACATGCTATACAGAACCATTATGGAGCTTTTTGCGAGAGGGATAAATTTTGTGGTGCCTCATGGCGAGTGGTATGAGCCTACAAAAGTTGGTATTCCGCCATTGGTTTCGCCTTACAGTGAAAAACTTGGGCCTGCTTTGCCAGCTTACAGCGAATACGTTGGTCGCTCTTGCTATCTTTTACAAGGCGGAAGAAAAATCTCTGAAATAGGTATTGTTTATCCAATCAGTAGTTTGCAAGGCGCTTATTATTTTGATGCTGCCGAAAACAAAAGAGCAGGTAGTTGGGCTTACCCAGATGCAGATTACTTAAAAATTAGTGACATCTTGACTAATGAAATCAGGAGAGATTTTACGTTCATTCATCCCCAATATTTAGCAACAGATAAGTATCAAATTAGTGCAGGAAATTTGCGTCTTGATAATAAAAATCAATATCAGGATTATAAAGTGATAATCATTCCAGGTGGAAGTGTGATAGCATTAGATGCGTTACAAAAAGTCAAGGAATTTTATGATGCTGGCGGTAAGGTAATTGCCACTACTTTATTGCCTTCACAAGGTGTAAAGGTTGAAGAAGATGAAAAAGTAAAAGCTTTAGTTGCCGAAATGTTTGGAAATGATGCGGTTAACAACGCTAGCATTCAAACAAATGCAAAAGGAGGGAAGGCTTTTTTTGTTAAAAACCCGAATAAAAACGAGTTGGATAAAGCCATAAACAGTCTGGATAATAGTGCAGATGTTATTTTTGAAAACCTAGGAAACACCAAAAGCGAGTTAGGTGTATTTTCTTATCTGCATAAAGTGAAAGATGGTAAGGATATCTACTTTTTCGCTAACTCAAGCGACGATGAAATTAATACCACGGTGCTGTTAAAAGGAAAGCATGATTTACAAAGTTGGAATCCATACGAAGGGACTACGCTTCCTTTGAAAAAGGCAGGCTATATCACTAAAAACAATATCGTTTACACAAAGTATAGCCTAAGGTTGCCAGCTGTTAAATCGTTTTTTTGGGTTGGGAAGTAGGAGCGTAATCCATTTGGATGCTGTTTAGTGTGGTCCTGAGGCTTGATGTAAATCAATTTAAAATGATGTTAAAATTAATACTTGTGTTGCCACAAAAATAAGGGGTGTCATCCTGAGGTTTAATATATTTTCATATAAATCACTATGAAATGAGGTTAACACATGTAAACCCGGTAAATATGAAAATAATTAGGGAGGCATGGCCAGTTGAAAGGTTGCCATACTGTGTCTCCCTCTGGAGGGAGAATTAAAGAGGGAGGTGGAGAATTCAATATAAAAACAATTCCTTTTAAGTGGATTAACCTCCCCCAACCCCCTCCAGAGGGGGGCACTTACGTAAGAAAATATAAACTCGCTATTTGTCCTGTGGTCGGTGTTATCAACGAACCACTAATCCCAACTCTGATGGTATCTTATTACCACAACGTTCGAGGAGGTAACTAAGCTTTTTGGGGAGACTTACGGTTTACCTAATCGGCGTTGTTTATCCT
>JBBSTQ010000408.1:0-3372 GCA_038235745.1 Sphingobacteriales bacterium | reverse complement strand
TTTTATGGTGTGTTTGTTAAAGTTGAAACTGGAGATATTCCAACAGATCAGGCCAGAAAATTGGTTGAGGCCGTAAAAGATTTAGTCGCTGACGAAATCAGAATTACTATTAATCAAGGTTTAATGTTTAAATACGTTAAACTAGAAGCGTTACCAGCTTTATTTTTAGCCTTAGATGAGTTGAAGCTTGCAGCGCCAGGTTTCGACAGTGTTGCTGATGTAACTACTTGCCCAGGAACAGATACTTGTAATTTGGGGATTTCAAACTCAATGGAATTATCAAGAGTTTTAGAGCAATTGGTTTACGATGAGTACGCTGAATTTGTGGAGAATAAAGAAATAAAAATCAAAATTAGTGGCTGTATGAACAGTTGTGGCCAGCATGGTTTGGCTCACATCGGTTTCCACGGTAGCTCAATGAAAGTGAATGGAAAAGTAATGCCTGCAGTTCAGGTTTTATTAGGCGGTGGTATTGTTGGCGATGGTGTTGGCAGAGCTGCCGATAAAGTTGTAAAGGTTCCATCTAAAAGAGCAACCCATGTTTTGAGAGCTGTCTTAGACGATTATAGAGTTAAAGGTTCAGATTATCCGACTTTCCACCATTATTATGATGATTTGGGCAAAGACTATTTTTATCAGTTACTAAAGCCAATTGCAGATCAATCAACTATTGTTGATAGTGAGTTTGTGGACTGGGGACATGAAGAAGCTTTTGAGACCGCTATTGGAGTTGGAGAATGTGCTGGAGTGGTCATTGATTTAATCTCGACCTTAATATTTGAGGCTGAAGAGAAATACAATTGGGCAGTGGAGGCATACGAGGAAAAACGTTGGGCCGATGCGATTTATCATGCTTATAATACAATGGTAAGTGGTGCAAAAGCTTTGTTGTTAGATAAAGGAGTTAGCCAAAGTACGCAAATTGGTGTTTTGAACGCATTTGACGAAAACTATCAAGGTCAGTTTGGTGTTGATAGCGTTAAAGAAATGGTTTTGCAGATTAATAAAACTGAGCCGAGCGAAGAGTTTGCAGAAGCTTATTTAGCGCAAGCAAATGATTTTTTGAATCAGATCAAAAATTTTAGAGAACAACCAGAAACGGTTTAATATATTTTAAATTTTGGATGCCTTCGAAAGGCTTTTATGAGTTTACCAACTAACGATTTTGCACAAAGACAACCTGAAAGCGGAAACGAATTGTTTCCGATTTTCTTGAAGCTTCAAAACTTCCAGACTTTATTGGTAGGTGGTGGTAATGTGGGTTTAGAGAAACTTGCCGCAATTTTAAGCAATAGTCCGCAAGCAAAGGTTACCGTTGTAGCCGACAGGTTTTTGGATGAGCTCAGAGAATTAGTTTCCGATTATCCGGCAATTGATATCGTCGAAAGACGATTTGAGGATAACGATTTGGCGGGTGCGGAGCTGGTAATTTTAGCCACAGATAATAAGGAGTTGCATAGGCACATTAGAACCTTGGCCAAGCAAAAAGGCATTTTGGTAAATGTTGCGGATACGCCGGAGCTTTGTGATTTTTATTTGGGATCCATCGTTAAAAAAGGAAATCTGAAAATTGCAATTTCTACCAACGGAAAATCGCCTACCGTAGCAAAACGAATAAAAGAGGTTTTAAACGAGAATATTCCAGAAGAGATTGACGAAACTTTAGAGAAAATGAGCCAATTGCGCTCTACCCTTAAGGGAGATTTTTCGTCTAAGATTAAAGCCATGAACGCGGCTACTGCTAGTTTGGTGCAAAAAGAGGAAGAGAAACCCCAACTTTCGTCATCCAAAGTAAGTTTTGCAATCTGGACACTAGTTGTACTTTTCGCTGCACTAACTTTCTACGTAATTTGGAAAGAAGAGCCCGAATTCAGAGCTTATATAGAAGGGATTAACCCTCAGTTTTATTGGTTCTTGGGCGCAGGATTCGTGTTTGCGATGGTTGATGGCGCTATCGGGATGTCTTACGGCGTTACTTCAACTACTTTTTCCCTTTCCATGGGTATTCCGCCTGCCTCTGCAAGTACTGCGGTTCATATTTCTGAAATTTTGAGCAATGGTATAGCTGGCTGGATGCACTTTAAAATGGGGAATGTAAATATAAAGCTCTTTAAAGTATTAATTATTCCAGGGATTATTGGGGCGGTGATGGGCGCATTTATTTTATCGTCTTTAGAAGAATACAATCATTACACAAAGCCTTTGATTTCTGTTTACACACTGATTTTGGGATTTGTAGTGTTAAGAAAAGCTTTCATATTAAATAGAAAGAGAACTGCTAAAGCTAAGAAAATTAAAAAGATTGGAACCTTAGGGTTCTTCGGAGGCTTTATTGATGCAGTTGGTGGTGGTGGCTGGGGTTCAATCGTACTTTCTTCATTAATAGCAGGCGGAAGAAATGCTCGTTATTCATTAGGAACGGTAAAAATGACAAGGTTTTTTATCGCATTAATGAGTTCTTTAACATTTTTAACCATGTTAGACGGTTTGCGTTGGTACGCTGTTGCAGGTTTGGTAATTGGTAGTGCAATCGCGTCGCCTATCGCAGCAAAAGTATCCAATAAAATATCAGCTAAAACCATTATGGTTGCCGTTGGGATAATTGTAATTTTGGCAAGTTTAAATACAATTGGTAAGTTTTTGATGGCATTGTAGGTAAAGAGTCCTCAGGCTGTTTCCATAAAGAACAAAATTTGAAAAGTGACGGTCTGCGGGGAGTGGGGACACAGACCATAGAGCGCTCGTCATGTTGAGTGATAACGAAACATCTCACAAATAGATGGGAACACAGAATAGCAACCTTGCGAGTGAGATGCTTCTCCCAAGGGGATGGCTGTGACACTACTATCAGCATGACGAAGTGGAAAAAAGAGATTTGGAAATGGATATAGAAGAATTTGAAAACGCAATACACGGTTCAACTCCACAAGAGGTGTTAGCTTTCGTTGCTCAAAATTTTGAGGGAAAAGCAATTTTTTCGACCAGTTTTGGTTGGGAAGACCAAGTGATTTCTGACATGATTTTTTCTGCTGATTTAGGCATCAAGGTATTTACTTTAGACACAGGACGTATGTTTACGGAAACGTATTTTACCTGGAATCGTACGTTAGAAAAATATCAGAAACCTATCCATACTTTTTATCCTGGTAAAGAAAAGCTACAAGAAATGGTCACTAAAAAAGGGCCGAGCAGTTTTTACGAATCTGTAGAAAATAGAAAAGAATGTTGCGGCATCCGTAAAGTTGAACCATTGAACCGGGCTTTAGCAGGATATCAAATTTGGGTAACCGGAATACGGGCAGATCAATCGGTAAACCGAGAAGATATGCAATGGGTAGAGTGGGATGCAGCACATCAATTAATAAAAGTACA
>JBBSTQ010000407.1:0-3430 GCA_038235745.1 Sphingobacteriales bacterium | reverse complement strand
ATTATTTCTTCTAGCGGGATGGCAGAGGCAGGGCGAGTAAAACACCACATCAGAAACAATATTGAAAACCCAAACTGCACCATCTTAATGGTCGGTTATGCAGAACCATCCTCTTTGGCGGGCAGATTAAAAAACGGTGTAAACCCAGTCGGTATTTTTGGCGAGCGTTACCAAGTAAATGCGAAAATTGCTTCGTTACAGTCTATGAGCGCTCACGGTGATCAGTCGGATTTATTGCAGTTTTTAAACGGCCAAGATAAGAGTGAATTGAAGAAAATATTTCTTGTTCACGGAGAGCTTGATACACAAAGCAATTTTAAAACAGAACTGAATAAAAGAGGTTACGCAAACGTAGAAATACCCGAAAGACACCAAAGTTTTAAGCTTTAGTTTTATAAGCGTAATGACAAAATTAGGTCTTGCAAAATGGTTTTCACATCGGCATAAAGTCGGAGTGAAAGTTTATAAAATATGCTAAAAACAGCTAAACTTTAATGATGATATTTCGCTTGTACATCATCCATAAAATAACGTACCAAATAACAACAAAAGTAATTGCACCAGCTAACGAAGCATTTAAAGGAGAAAGATAAGGCGTAAAAAACAGGTGGTATAAGTAGCTTTTTAAGTTAACGGATTCGCCGTTTACTGTAATGTGAATCAGGTTCATACTTCTAGCGATTATTGCCGATGCAAAAAAGACTGTGATGGCGTTTATTCCATAGATTACAAAAGGCTTTGTAAACTTTGTAAAACCTTTTACATCAATAATCCAATAGCAAGTAGCCAAAACCATACTCGCTAAACCTCCGGTATAAAGCACAAATGAACTCGTCCATAAAGATTTGTTAATAGGGAAAAAAGTATCCCAAAATAAACCAACTAAAACAGCGATGAAGCCATAAACGAAAAGCCAGACTACTTTATTTTCTTGTGTCCTTTGGTTCGATTTCAAAATTACACCCATCATTACGCCAAATAGACCAGTGCCAATTGCAGGCAAAGTGCTCAACAAGCCTTCGGGATCCCAAGTGCGGGCTGATTTCCAAAGGTGTGCTTCGGTAAAAATTAAACGATCTAGCCAAGCGCCTAAGTTGGTGTCTTTCCCTAAACTCGCTTCTCCGACCCCAGGCACCGGAACAAATGTCATCAATAACCAATAGCCGAATAAAATCCCCACAAAAAGTTTGAAATAAAACTTTGGGTCTAGCTTGATAAATAAAATTGCGCAAACTAAATATACCACGGCAATGCGTTGTAATACACCGGGAATTCTTCCCTCGGCAAAATTAAAGTACGGAAAAAGAGAAAGGAACAGTCCTAAACCGAACAACACTGCCGCTCTTTTTACCACTATACCTATTAATGACGCGTGGCTTGTAGTATCTTGCTTTTTAGAACTTAATGCGTAAACGATAGAAATACCAACGATAAATAGAAAGAAAGGAAATATCAAGTCTGTAGGTGTGCAACCGTTCCATTCGGCGTGTTTAAACGGTGCGTAAATGTGCGACCAGTTACCAGGGTTGTTCACTAAAATCATAGCGGCAACGGTAAACCCTCTAAAAAAATCTAGTGATAGCAATCTTTCCTTTTGCATTTGAATTGGTTTTTGAACGAATATACAGAAACTGTTACTATGTTGGGAATCTCGGTTTCCGGGCAGCTGGTTTCCCTCATCGATTTTAAAGTTCATATCCGGTTCAGCAAAACAGACCAAATTTGACAGATACGTAAAAAATTTTACCACCAAAAGCCGTCTGATCAGCATGTTGTTCAGTGCTTTCGCAAAATGCACATCCCCACGGGAGGTTTCGGGCGTGATGTTTAGGCTATCGGGGAAAACACAGTATTTCCAGGTTGACCACATACCCAAGAAAAGCACCTTAGGGGATGCAAACCACAGGCGGGACTCGGATGTGGTTGGGAAGATCTACCAGAAACTGCTTGTGAAATATAGTCATGAGCATTTTCCACTCCAGTGGAAAACGCCCCGATTTGGTCAGCTTTCGTAGAGTACATCTGCTCAACAACATCCCCGTGGCTCTGTGGCCGTCTGTGAAAAATCTCCTTGTGTTCTGTGGTTATTCTACATTCAGTTCCCGACATGCCAATAAATCAATAATCAAAACCAAAACTCTTCTTTCCCAAAAATGTTCAAAAATCAGGTTTCAAATTGACCGTAAATTCTTCATCTTCGTGTCTTTAATAAAATCTAAGAATACATGTCAGAACAGCATATCTTTTTAGTTGCACAGCAATTAAATGTAGGAAGCAAGCAGGTGCAAGCCACGTTAAATTTACTTGACGAAGGCGCAACCGTTCCGTTTATCTCGCGTTACCGAAAAGAAATGACCGGCAGTTTGGATGAAGTTCAGGTGGCGAGCATTCGAGACAGAATTCAGCAATTGCGAGATTTAGACAAACGTAAAGAAGCGGTTTTAAAATCGATTGAAGAACAAGGAAAGCTAACCGATGACTTAAAAAAAGCCGTAATGTCCGCCGAGACGATGGCGCTTTTAGAGGATATTTACCTTCCCTATAAACAAAAACGGAAAACTAAAGCATCCATCGCTCGCGAAAAAGGATTGGAACCTTTGGCTTTAACCATTTTTGAGCAGGATCAAAATAGTCCTGAAACAGAAGCCGACAAATACATCGATACAGAAAAAGGTGTAAATAACACTGTTGAAGCGTTGCAAGGTGCAAGAGATATCATCGCTGAAATGATTGCCGAAAATGCAGAAGCAAGATTGGCACTGCGCAACCTATTTTTTAACAAAGGTGTTTATAAAGCCGGGGTTTTAAAAGGAAAAGAAGAGGAGGGAATAAAGTACAAAGATTATTTTGAGTGGAGCGAACCCGTGAAAACTGCGCCCTCGCACCGAATTTTGGCGATGCGTCGCGGAGAAAAGGAATTGGTTTTAAGGCTGGATGCGTTGCCAGAAGAGGAAGTGGCAATCAGTATTTTAGAACAGCAGTTCATTAAAGGCAACAATAAAAAAAGTGCGGAGGTAAAGCATGCTTTGGACGATAGCTATAAGCGTTTGCTAAAACCTTCCATGGAAACTGAAACCCGATTAAAATCCAAGCAATTGGCAGATGAAGAAGCCATCCGAGTGTTTGCGGAGAATGCTCGTCAGTTGTTATTGGCAGCGCCAATTGGACAAAAAAGAGTTTTAGCTTTAGATCCAGGTTTTAGAACCGGTTGTAAATTAGTTTGTTTAGATGAACAAGGGAAATTATTAGAAAACGGAACCATTTACCCACACACAGGTGCTGGCGTTGCCAAAGAAGCGGCGCAAACTTTAAAGCATTTGTGCGATAAATATAAAATTGAAGCTATTGCCATCGGTAACGGAACAGCCGGCAGGGAAACAGAAGACTTTGTGAAGGCGCAACATTTAGAAAACGTTTTGGTGGTTATGGT
>JBBSTQ010000406.1:0-3433 GCA_038235745.1 Sphingobacteriales bacterium | reverse complement strand
TTGGATACAGGCTGGGTCAATTTCCTGCTTTTGAATATCCCATTTATAAGTTTTATAAACAGCGCCTGCTTTTGGTTCTCTACTTAGTAAAACCACCTGATGCCCTTTGGTGGTAAGCAGATGACTGAGGTGTTTGCCTACAGTTCCGGTGCCGCCGGTAATTAGTATTTTTTTGCCCATAACTTAATAACCAAAAATTGTGAATTTGGTTTTATGGGTGTAAAAATCATGCCCAAGAATACCAGTTGGTTTGCGATTAGCTGTTGATGTAGTTTTCCAGGTTTTTGATGGTTGCCTTTTGATCTTCGATGATAAACTTAACTACATCACCAATAGAAACCATTGCCGTTAATTTACCTTCTTCAACTACAGGTAAATGGCGGATGTGCTTTTCTGTCATTACCTCCATGCAATGCTCCAAACTTTGATCTGGGTTAATTACGATAGGCGATGCAGTCATCACCGTATGGATAGGCACTTCTTTGGAAGACTTACCTTTTAAAACAACTTTTCTGGCGTAATCTCTTTCCGTAAAAATACCTTTCAAACTATCGTTTTCCGTAATCAAAATAGCGCTAATGTTATTGCTATTCATAATTTCTAGTGCTTCATACACCATTGAAGTGGGTTCAATAGTGATTACTTTGTTTTCCTTACGATTTAAAAGTTGTTGTACAGTGCGCATAAAAGTTGTGTTGGTGTTACTAAAAATAGGGAAAATAATTTTGTAATCAAATATTTGAGTTTTAATTTAGGTTTGTGCTGAGTTGAACGGATTTGTCAACTCAAATTAAGGAGTGATTTTATTGACTGGCAAAAACTACTCCTCAAGCGTAACTCTTGTGCATAGAAATCTGGAGATCACAAAAAAAACCACTCCCAAAGTGAGAGCGGTTTTTCTTTTATCTCGCTAAATATCAGGTCTTGTGTCTTGATACTTGACTCTTGTTTTTAACTTACTTTCTGTTCTTGAAAAACTTAAAATCTTTTCCGATAAACTTAGCTCTAGATCCTAATTCTTCTTCGATACGTAATAATTGATTGTACTTTGCAATCCTATCAGAACGTGAAGCAGAACCGGTTTTAATTTGACCACAGTTTAAAGCAACTGCTAAATCAGCAATGGTTACATCTTCTGTTTCACCAGAACGGTGAGACATTACAGACGTGTAACCTGCATTTTGTGCCATTGTTACCGCATTGATGGTTTCAGTTAGCGATCCAATTTGGTTCACTTTAACTAAGATTGAATTTGCAGTATCGTTGTCAATACCTTGTTTTAATTTTTTAACGTTAGTAACAAACAAATCATCACCTACCAATTGAACAGTTTCGCCAATTTTTTCAGTCAATAATTTCCAGCCATCCCAATCGTTTTCGTCCATACCATCTTCAATAGAAATAATTGGATACTTTGCTGCTAGTGAAGCTAAATACTCAACCTGTTCTGCGCTGGTACGTTTCGCTCCGTTTGGGCCTTCAAATTTAGAATAATCATAAATTCCATCTTTGTAAAATTCAGAAGCAGCACAATCAAAAGCTAAACAGATATCAACACCTGGTTTGTAACCTGCTTTTTCAATTGCTTTTAAAATGGTTTCAACACCATCTTCAGTTCCTTCAAATTTTGGTGCAAAACCACCCTCATCACCTACTGCGGTAGATAAACCTCTATCGTGTAAAATTCCTTTTAAAGTATGGAAAACTTCCGTTCCCCAACGTAAAGCCTCAGAAAAAGAAGAAGCGCCAACTGGCATAATCATAAACTCTTGGAAAGCGATTGGCGCATCAGAGTGCGAACCACCGTTTACAATATTCATCATCGGGATTGGAAGCGTGTTTGCGTTTACACCACCAACGTAACGGTATAACGGTTGGCGACTTTCTTGTGCAGCTGCTTTAGCTACTGCTAAAGAAACACCCAAAATTGCATTTGCACCCAAATTTCCTTTATTTTCTGATCCGTCTAAATCAATCATTAATTGATCGATGGCATTTTGTTCAAACACATCAACGCCCCTTAACGCTTCAGCAATTGTTTCATTAACGTTGGCAACGGCTTTTAAAACGCCTTTACCTAAATATACAGATTTGTCCTTGTCACGTAGTTCTACTGCTTCCCATTGCCCAGTTGAAGCACCAGACGGAACAGCTGCTCTACCTAGGATGCCGTTTTCAGTTATTACATCTACTTCAATAGTAGGGTTTCCTCTAGAATCAAGGATTTGTCTTGCGTGTACATCAAGAATTAAGCTCATCTTATTTTGAATTTATTTTGTTCGATTTTTACTTAGTGTTAAAATTACACTAAAGTAGACAATTTTGTTGAATTGGCAAATATAGCAAATTTTTGAGTTGGGGGATATTGGTGGATGCGGAAGAATAACCACAAAGTTCACGTAGTTTTTAACAGAGCGGCACAAAGTAAGGTGGCTATTTTTTTAACACAGAGAACGCAGAGGCCACGGAGTTGGGTTGCTTAATTAGTTTCGATAGTTTAATGATTAAACTTTATTCTAAGTCTACACTTCAAATCCTGCTAATCCCAAAATCCTGTAAATCATGTTTCATACACTTTACCACGGCGTTAACGGAGCGTTTCATAGATAGAAATGCACAATAGCTGGATGCCGAGTTTTTTTACCACAGAGAACACGGAGACCACAGAGCTGCGTTCACTAATTTGTTTGGATAGTTTAATGATTAAACCTTATGCTAAGTACCCACTTTAAGTCTTGCTAATCCCAAAACCCTGTAAATCATGGTTCAGAAAATTTCCACTTTTTTACAACAACCCACCACTCTTTCCCTTCTCAATCCTCGCAAGGTTATACCTATACATATACTCCACTTTTTGCCTGGCCCAAGGCATCTTTCGTAAAAACTTGAGGCTAGATTTTACACTGGGGTTTTCAGAAAAACATTTGATTGGGATTTGTGCCGCCATCTTTTCCCAACCGACATAATTTGCTAAATCGGTAACAATAGTTTCTAAAGTTAACCCGTGTAAAGGATTATTTACTTGAGTTTCTGGTTTCTTTTTTTCTTCATCCATTGTTAAACATTTTTACCTAATTTCTCTAGCATATCATGTGGTACATCTTGTAAATCCAACACTAAAAAGCCATCTAAGCAATCAGAAAATTTAGGGTCAATATTAAAGCAGATTATTTTTGCGTTCAACGCTATATACTGTCGCAACAAAACTGGGACCTTAATGTGAGACGTTTCAATCTCAGCAATTAAACTGTCCAGGTTTTTCAGGGAGCTGCTTGAAGCCGTCAACAAATCTGCATCAATTTTAGAAAAATCGACTTTAAACTGTTTTCTGGGTTTTACCATGTGTGCCATTTCGCTATCAAAATGGTTTCGGTAAATAAAGTTTACAATTAAAGATTTCGAGAATTTGCTAAAAGCGTTGCTGATGGAAACC
>JBBSTQ010000405.1:0-3448 GCA_038235745.1 Sphingobacteriales bacterium | reverse complement strand
TTGCCTTCTGGCGATAAACGGATACAGAAGAAGATGAAGAAGGCTTTGAAAGCCAATTCTTACGCAAAAATGCAAACGCTTAAGTTGCATCAACGATCACAGGTTTGGTTCCCTATTATAGAGCCTATTTTAAAGAAATACGGCGTTCCAGACGATTTTAAATACATTCCTCTGGTAGAAACCGGAATGAAAAGAGGTTTGTTCTCCCCGAGAGGTGCCGCCGGAGTTTGGCAGTTTATGCCACAAACAGCTCGCGATTTTGGTTTAACCGTTAATGACAAGGTTGATGAACGGATGAACGTACGGTTGGCAACTGTTGCCGCTGCGAAGTACCTTAAAGATTTGCATAAGCAGTTTAACAGCTGGACTTTGGCTGCAGCTGCTTACAACGGTGGCGAAGGACGTATCCACAGACAAATCAAAAAACAAAAGCAGGACGATTACTTTCAGTTGAATTTAAACCGTGAGACAGGTAAATACGTTTACAGTTTAATTTCTATGAAAGAAGTAATTGAGCATCCGGAAGATTATGGTTATAAAATCAGAAATCCAAGGAAGCTGATGGCTTATCAGGAGTAGGATTTTAGCTCCTCTTTTTTATGTCCTCATCCGTCGAAATTTCGATTTCTTTAGCAGAAAGTAGGGTTTAAGATAAAACTGACGACATCGTCATGCTGCCGATAATAGCAAAGCTATCCCTTTTGGAGAAGCATCCCACATGTGGAGTTACCATTCTGCATCGTTACCTATTTGTGAGATGTTTCTCCCGATAACTATCGGGAAGCACTCAACATGACGATGTGTTTATTTGATTTCGTTATATTCAATCAACTCAAACCTATTTCCAAAAGGATCTCTAAAAAACAGTCTGTCTCTATCGTCAAGTTTACTCGAATAAGAAAGTTTAATGCCTTTTGATTCTAAAAATTCTTTGGTAGTTTTTAAATCAGTCACTTCAAACGCAGGGTGTCTTCGAGATTCTCCGGACGGAACCTCCTCCACAATATGCAATTCGATGTCTGCAATTTTAAACCACAAGGCATCAAATGGTTTTTCTCCTGGAATGAAAGACAACTCGAGCGTATCTGAGTAAAATTCTCTCGCTTCTTCCAACTTGCCTATCGGAACGTGAATTAAGAGGTGGTCTAATCTTTTAAACGAAATCATGAGGTGAAAACATAAAATTAATCGCCACTGTCTTTTTCCCCTCTGAACTTAATCTGAATGCCATGGATAAAGTTCCGAAGAATTTGATCTTTACACGGTCGGTACTGGTTTTGGGATGGGTTTCTGAAGAACGCACTCAGTTCATGCTTGCTGATCCTAAAATTTACCAAATCTAAAGCTTCAACAATATCTTCGTCTCTGAAGCCTAAAGCAATTTTCAGTTTTCTAAAAATGATATTGTTGTTGAGTTTTTTTTCTGGCTTAGGTTGCTCGCCTTCTTTTTTGCCTCGTTTTAAATTGATGAAACCGCTTAAAAATATGGATAAGTCAATGTCGTAGATTGGTTTATGATCTGGCTCATCGTCTTTTTTTAGCCAATCACTAATCTCTGCTCTTGTTACCTCCTTATCGGCCAAAGCAAAAATAGCAATCATCTTATCATCACTCAATTCAAAAGTGTAACGTAGTCGGCGTAAAATATCGTTATTAGTCAAAGTTGAAAAGTAGTAAGTTGAAAAGTAGTAAGTTATAAGTAGTAAGTCGAAAGTGAAAAAGTTTTAAAGTACAATTTGTCTTTAATCTTTGCTCTTTATTCCTTTATCTCCTAAAAACCTTATTAAGCGTAAAATTCCCTTTTAGCTGCTGAAAGTGTATTTCTCAATAAACTAACAATCGTCATCAAGCCCACGCCACCAGGAACAGGAGTAATGTATGAACATTTCGGAGCAACGTTTTCAAAATCAACATCGCCAAAAAGTTTATAACCAGATTTTGTTTTGTCAGATGTTTCTCGGTTCATACCAACATCAATAACTACGGCACCATCTTTAACCATATCTGCGGTTAAAAAGTTCTTTTTGCCGATAGCAACAATTATTATATCTGCTTTTTGACAAATCTCTTTTATGTTTTTCGTTCTGCTGTGGGTCAAGGTAACGGTTGCGTTTCCAGGATTTGCATTACGAGCCATCAAAACACTCATTGGACTACCAACAATATTGCTACGACCAATTACTACGCAGTTTTTACCAGACGTTTCAATTCCGTAAAACTCCAACATCAGCATAATCCCGAAAGGTGTTGCCGGCAAAAAGCAAGGAAGGTTTCTTTGCATCCGACCCAAATTAATAGGGTGGAAGCCATCAACATCTTTTTTATAGTCGATTGCCTCAGTAACTTTCTCTGGATCAATATGGTTGGGCAAAGGCAACTGAACAATAAAGCCATCGATAGAAGTATCTTTATTTAGTTCCTCAATTTTATTTAGCAATTCAGCTTCAGTAACTGTTTCATCGTATCTAACCAAAGAAGATTTAAAACCCACCTTTTCGCAGTTACGCATTTTGCTGGCCACGTAAGTTTCGCTACCCCCATCAGAACCCACTAATACCGCAACCAAATGAGGTTTTCTTCCGGATTTCTCCAGCATTTCTGCTGCTTCAACTGCAATTTGCTTCTTTAATTCTTCTGATACGTGTTTTCCGTCTAGTAGGATCATTCGTGGTTGTTTTAGATGGTTGTTGATTCAGTGCAAACATAGATGCGTGACGCCTGTAAAGTTAGGCCAACATTTGTTCGTTCCGATAGCTATCGGGATAACACACTTTACGCTGTGTCTTTTTGGCGGAAAAAAACCAAAAAGGATGCCGCTTCAATCGTTAACGCACTTTTTTATAATAAATATGTTCCTAAAAAAAATACATGGCTTGTTTCATTAGTGCATGCAGATTGCAAATTTATAATTTTTTGAAGAAGCGCAATTCATAATTGCTAATTAAATTACCGGAATTTTTTAAAGTTCAGCCTAATTCAATTTCGAGAAATATTTCACTGCAAAATCCTCACAATTAAGAACTTCAATTTCTGCAAAATGGAAGTCTTTTAAATTTTCTGTCACTATGCATTCGCAGTTATTTTCAACAGCTGCATAATATTCTAGCCCATCTTCAAAATCTAAGATTTTCTTGTTTTCTAAGGTTTTGATAACACCTAGTCTGCCGTTTTCTGCGACTTGAATATGTTCTAAAAGCAAACCGATTTTACGTTTCGCAACTTTTGCCGACGTTTTTTTCTCAGCAAAATAGTATGCAATGGCTAAACAAACTGGAGAAGTGTAAATGGTAAACTTAGGATGATCAGCTAAACTTAAAATGCGAGCCGCGTAAGAAAATACAGGATATTCTTTATTTAATACCGCAATCAAAACATTGGCATCTAAAAATACTCTCACTTTTTAGACGCAAAGAACTCATCTTCGACAGTTATTTTTTTTGGTTTCTTA
>JBBSTQ010000404.1:0-3449 GCA_038235745.1 Sphingobacteriales bacterium | reverse complement strand
TGACGATTAAAAAAATGAATTTCTCTGGTATCGATTTGATTGTAGAAGAAGCTGGGCCGTTAAATTTTGTGTTGGCAGATTTAGGGGTTTCTTCCATGCAGATTGACAACCCCGAAAGAGGATTTTCTTTTAAAATTGACGGTCCCTTAGATTTAAGATTAAACCCAAACAGTGGAAGGTCTGCTGCTACCATGCTAAAAAAAATATCGCAAGAAAAGCTGGAAGAGATACTTGTTGACAACTCTGATGAGCCTTACGCTGCCGAAATTGCGGCTTCGATTATCCAAGCAATAAAAAGAGGAGACCAGATTGAAACCACCACGCAACTTAGAGAAATCATCAAAGAAAGTTTAGACTTTCTTGCACCGGCAGGTAAAGCTGAAGAAATCAAAAAAACTTGTCAACGTTGTTTTCAGGCTTTAAGAATTGAGGTAAATAATGAATTTGGCGTATTAGAAAAGTTTTTAGAAAGACTTCCAGATGCTTTGGCGCCAGGTGGAAGAGTTGCCATTCTTTCCTTCCATTCTGGCGAAGATCGCAGAGTTAAAAAGATATTTAAGGCTTTTTACAATGGGGGGATTTACAGCGAAATTGCACCGGACCCCATCAAAGCATCAGCAGAAGAAATCAACAGTAATCCGCGGGCGAGATCTGCTAAGATGAGGTGGGCTATTAAGGCACTTTAGGATTTGTGAGTTTTAGGTGGTAAGTTTTAGGTGGTAGGTGGTATGTTGTAGGTTATAAGTGGTAAGTTTTAAATGGTAGGTGGTATGTTGTAGGTTTTGAGTGATAGTTTTGAGTGGTTAGTTTTTAGCGTGAAAAGTTTTTAAGCGTTGTTAGACTACAGTATTGATTAGAATAAAAAGGAATGATAATTGTTTTAAGCAACCCACCACGTTTGCGTGGTACATAATAAACTATTTAGAACGAAAAATCATGTTAGAAAATTTAATAAATCTGGTAAAAGAAAATGCTGGTGAGGCAATTGTAAACAACCCTGAAGTGCCAAATGAAAATAACGACAAAGCAATAGAAGTGACTGGTAACTCTATCATGGACACTTTGAGAAATGCTGTTTCCGGTGGAGATATTTCTCAATTGACCAGTTTATTCAATGGCGATGCTAACAATGCGGAAACTTCAGAGTTAGCTGGAAATGCAAAAAGCGATGTAGTGAGCAACCTGATAGAAAAATTAGGATTGAGTCCAGAAATTGCTCAGAGAATTTCGCAAACTGTTGTGCCTTTAGTGATGGCTAAATTGGTTGGCAAAACCAACAACCCAAATGATAATAGTTTCAATATACAAGATATGCTGGGCAACTTAACCGGTGACGCAGGTGGATTTGATTTAGGGAGTGTGTTAGGTAAAATTAATTCTTCTAACTCTGACCGTGAAAAAAGCGGGTCAGGATCTTTAGGAGATACTTTGGGTGGAATGTTTGGAAAATAAAGAATTTCTACTTGCGCTTATATAAGTGGGATTATTTTAGCGCTAGCTTTCCATTTCAAATGCTAAAACATCCTCCATGCTTTCGGAAAAACTATATACTCGTACTTTATACCGTTGAAATCAAATGTTTAAACTACGTTACCAAGTTTAAAGGATTTTTGGGTTAATGCTGACCTTAACATCTCATTATAAAATATGATAAATTTATCATCAATCAATTACAAAAAGCATTTATGACTGTAGGGAATGCTGTTAATTGTAAAAAAAGGTTAAATCTAATGTGAGATTTGATGAAATGATTACATTTGTATTTATTTTAATTGATGACGAAACCACCAATTTTAGAAAATGAACAACAGCGCCTTGTAGCGTTAAAGTCCTATAATATATTAGATACCGCTAGTGACGAAGATTTCGACGAGCTTGCTTCAATGGCTTCTGCTATTTGCGAAACGCCGATTGCTTTAATTAGCTTAGTAGATGACAATCGACAGTGGTTTAAATCAAATATTGGTTTGTCTTCAAAAGAAACGCCGAAAGAAGGGTCTTTTTGTGCTTATGCTATTGCCTCTCCGGATGACACGATGCTTGTTTACAATGCCAACGAGGATGAACGTTTTAAATTAAATCCTTTAGTTACTGGTGACCCAAAGATTGTATTTTATGCTGGAGTGAAGTTAGTTAACGAAGATGGTTTTGCTTTAGGAACACTTTGTGTAATAGATCGCAAGAAAAAAATATTAAACAAAACCCAAATCAACACACTTAAAATATTAGCAAAACAGGTTATCACAAGGCTAGAACTTAAAAGAAAAATAATTCTGGTTGAAAAAACTAACGAAACTTTGTTAGAGCAAAACATCTTTATCAACAAGTTTGCTTCAATGGCTGCCCACGATATAAAAACACCAATTACTAGCATTCTATTGGCGTCTCAGTTATTAAAAAAGAGTCTTAAAGACATCGCTCCAGAACAAAGCATCAAATTAATTGACCTTAATATAACTGTCGCAAAAAACTTAGCTACTTTGGTAGAGGAAATGCTTATATACTCTCAATCGCCAGCTACGCTACTCTCTAAGAAAGAATCGGTTAACTTACCATCAGTTATAGCAAAAGTTATTGCTATGGTTGATGTGCCAGAAAGCTTTGAAATTAGTTTACCGGAGTTTAAAGGTGATATTGAAATTGCCAGTATAGGGCTTGAGCAGATTATTTTGAATCTTCTGACAAATGCTATTCGCTATAACGATAAAGAGCTGGGAACTATTAAAATTGAGTTTACAACATTAGACGAGCTATATGTATTAAAAATTATTGACAATGGAATTGGCATATCCGACTATAATCTGAAAAGAATCTTTGATAACAACTTTACTATCGGTGGAGAAGATAGGTTTAAAAATAAAGGTACCGGTATCGGTCTTTCTACCGTTAAAGAGCTTGCAAAAGCAATGAACGGTTCTATATCAGTAACCTCCGAACTAGGTATAGGAAGTACGTTTTCAATCTATTTTAAAAAGTGAAATAAAATTGGGAAGCTGGAGTAATCGCTGGATCGTTGTTTAAAACAGACTGATTGACTAAATCAAAAATCTCGGATTCTCGCGTAAAGCGGCTCTTTCAGTATTTACCACTTTTAACCTCACTTTTTTAAGTAGAAAGTAAAAGATGGTTGCAGTAATTAACCCTACTACACTCTGAATCATTAGCGTGTATTGCGCACCAATATGTGTAGCAGAAAAGCCGACCAAAAAACTTCCTAAAGGCAACATCCCTTGAAAAGCCATGGCAAAATAACTAATTACCCTACCTCTCATTTTATCATCCACATGTGTTTGGATAAAACTATTTGAACCCGAAATTTGGATCATTTGCCCAATTCCAGATATCAGGAGAAAAATCAAAGCCAAGCCCAACCATGGCGTAAAAGCGAAAAGCAATAAACTACTTGCAAACATAAAAATTGAGAGGACAATAATTTTCGCCAAATTTTT
>JBBSTQ010000403.1:0-3457 GCA_038235745.1 Sphingobacteriales bacterium | reverse complement strand
TTATTGAATTTTATCCTGAAATAACGAGCGGTAACGGGTTCAAAATGATCGAAAAAATCTAATCGCTCGTGTACCGTTTTGTGCTTGAACAAATCTTTAACCGTGGTAAAGTTTACGCCATCATTCGAGGTCTGTAGTTCTGCTTCCGCCCAACGGTCTTTTACCACCATAAACAAGGATTGCACCGTAAACGGTTTTCCGTAATCAAAAGTTACCCAAGGTTTTTCGCCAACAATTGGCGCTTCATTATCCTCGTTACCATCCGTAATTAACGCAGATTTGAAATTTTTATCAGATGATGTGATTAAAGGCTTGGCGTTAAAGTCAACCATCTCAGAGGCTAAAGATGGGTAAGCCAAAACGGCAATATCCTCGTAAAATCCTCTTCTTGTGAATGGTTGCGCAAGTTTAACTTTAACATTTTCGCCACCAGCAACTTGGGTTTCTGTGTAAACAACCATCTTCATGCTTTGTGCTGGCGTAATCCATGGGCCACCGCTAGACGACCAGCCATCGCAATTATGGAAACCAAAACTAAGCCCTAACCGCTCGCACTCTGTAGCGGCGTGTTTCATTATTTCATGGTGTTCCGGCGAGTTATACGCAACATTCCCGTTTGGGATATCAGGATCTACGTTAAAAAGCAGCACCCCGCCAAGTCCAACTTTCTCAATGGCTTCCAAATCTTTGGTAAAGCCTTCTTTGCTCATATTCCCACTAACGGCATGCATCCATGTTTTGGGTTTGTAACTATCTGACGGGTTTAAGAAACCTTTTTCCATAGTATTTTGCGCCTTTTTAGAATGGCAACCTAGTGTTAACAATACTGCAAACCCCAGTAAATAGATATTTTTGTACATCAGTTTTTTATTTTTGTTTATAAACAATGTGTTTTGGCAACACAGTAATAGACTTTGTTAGTTTGTTATTTTACGCTGTTCTTCTCAATGATTTGGATATTTTTAAACCACGAATTACTGTCGGCTACCGGATTTTTACTCTTTAAAAAATGAATTTTAAAGGCCACGTATCCTTCTTTGTATTTATCGTTTTTAAGATTTGCAGTTTGGATGCCGTTTAACCAAACGCTAATGTTATCCCCTATAACTTCAAACCGCCAATGGTTCCATTCGCCAACAGGCTTTTCTGCTTTTTGAGCGACAGGGTTATCGGTTAAATCAGACATCCAGTTCCAGGTGTTTCCAAAATCATCAAAAATTCCGCCCGTCCATTGTCTTTTAGTGTGATCAATTTTTACTTGATAACCGTACAAACGAACGTGGGCAGTATCGGGGGCGTTAATTGCCCTAAACAAAATCCCATATTGAAAAGACGGGTCTCGCTTTGCGTCAAGTTCTAAAATAAAGTCTTTGTATTTTTCATTGGTTCTAAGAAATGTATGTTCAAGGGTGTTTGGTGTTTTGTATAGCACAATGTTTCCATCTTCAACAGTTATTTTTCCATCAGCCCCAACTTGTTTGAAGCCCGTTAAATCTTTGCCGTTGAAAAGTTGTGTCCACTTCGCATTTGTCTGTCTAACAGGGATATGCATCGCTTGCGTAAAGCGTTCTGGTTTAACCGAAATAATTTTGATGTTTTTAAAACGAGCTTCCATTTTCTCGTTCCATTTTGGTGTTATTTCTTTTAAGCGATGGATTTTGAACGCGATGTAGCCGTTAGTGTATCGGTTGTCCATTAGATTTGCGGTAGGAATTCCGTTTATCCAAACTTTGATCCGGTTGCCTATGGCTTCTACTCGATAATGGTTCCACTCGTTTACTTTTTCTGCTTGTTGCGCAAGTTTATCATTTTCTAAGCTGTAAAGCCATTCGCTTTTATTGCCGAAATCCATGAAAATTCCACCTGTCCAAAGACGAGTTTGCGATGGATCTATTTTTATCATGTAGCCGTTCATTGCTATTGGCGCATCTTTGGGCATCAAAATACCTCGTAACAAAATGCCAGAATCAAAATTGCTATCACGTTTACAGTCAAACTGCAAAATAAAATCTTTGTATTGTTTGTTGGTGCGGATGAAAGCCTGACGAGTGCTTTTATCGGTCATGTGTAAAACGATAGAGCTGTCTTTGACGCTGAAGTTTGCAGGTTTTTCTTCGATGGTTAGTCCGGTGAAATCTTTTCCGTTAAAAAGTTGGATCCAGTCTGATGGTTGTTGGGCGTTTGTTGTGTTTGTGAAAAAGGTAGTTAACAATAAGATTAAAAGGTATTTTTGTAACTGATTGTAGTGTTTGGAAATGAAGTGTTTCATAAGTTCTATATATAATAAAATACCGATATTCAACTGACTAAAAAACAACCAAAAGAAAATTTAATTAACCTCCCCCAGCCCCCTCCGAAGGGGGCTGGGGGAGGTTAACTCGCTTGAAAAAATTGACTCTTTTATACCAAATCCCTCTACCTCCCTCTTTAATTCTCCCTCCAGAGGGAGATACGTTGTGGCAACTCTGTAACCTGACACCTAAATCCGCTATCAATTACTTTCTTATCTGATTAGCCCCTGCTAAACTGGTTTCATATGAGGTATCTTGAGTCTCTGAATTACTTAGATTCACAGGAATCCATTACCTTTCCTTCTCTAAGTTTAACACTCGTAATCTTACGTATGATTCCTGTTTTATTTGTAACGTACATTTCTTTAGTAAAGTCATCATAACAAATCCTCAATTGTGCTCTTTTTTTTCTGCCATACATATTTAGCGGGTCGGCAGGTACTCCGTTTATGGTAAAGGCCAACTCGTAAACTCTGGAATCGGTTAAATTAGCATCCATATTTACATAAAAGATGTTTCCGTTTACAATGTCGCCGAAAATATACTTGTGTTGCAAAGGTTTTAGATTTCCTTCATAAACAAAGCCACCACTAATTGCATGTCGGTCTTCATCATGGTCATAAACTGCGAACGGCAACTTGTAAAGCGCTTGTTCCGCGGGTGTAACGCTGTAAATTTTACGGAGGGTTTCTCTGGTATCAATTCGGTATTTCCCTTCGCGTTGAGGCCAGCCGTAATCGCCACCGTTTTTCACAATATTAATCTCCTCAATATTTGCTTCGCCAATATCTGCCACCAACATTCGGTTATTTCCGGTGTCCCAAGCCATGCGATGTGGATTACGGAAACCATGAGCGTAAATTTCTTTTACCACTTTTGGATTGCTGTCTTTTACAAAGGGATTATCTGCCGGAATGCCGTATTGTTTGTTTTTGCTATTGTTGCCTAAAGGATTTATACGGATAATTGTGCCGAGCATCGTTTGCCTGTTGTGAACCAAATCTGGGCGTTTGATGTTGTTGGAACCTCCATCGCCACTGCCAATATATAGCATTTCGTAATCGGGATTTTTTTTATCGGTAACGGGACTAAAAGTAATGTCCTGAAAGCCGTGAGCCGTTGTTGGCGTGTTCACTCGCATCAATTCGCGGTGCGTTCCTTCAAAT
>JBBSTQ010000402.1:0-3463 GCA_038235745.1 Sphingobacteriales bacterium | reverse complement strand
TAAGGTTTGATGATGAGGGATTTATCTGAAAAGGTAAATCCCTTTTTATTTGTATTTAGAGTCTAGTAATTAATTTAACAATAAATCAGTATAATATCCTGTTATATACGTTTTTAGCTCTAGGCTTTTTGCATTTTGCTTTTAGCCTTTATATAATATTTATCTTTGACGAATGGATTTTAAAATGACCTCCCAGTATAAGCCTGCAGGCGATCAACCTACGGCGATTAAACAGTTAGTTTCTGGGGTTGAAGGGGGCGATAATTACCAAACTCTGTTAGGTGTTACGGGTTCTGGGAAAACTTTTACGGTTGCTAATGTGATCCAAGAAACACAAAAACCCACGTTAATTTTAAGCCATAACAAAACCTTGGCTGCGCAACTATATGGCGAATTCAAACAGTTTTTTCCAGAAAATGCGGTCAATTATTTTGTGTCCTATTACGATTATTATCAGCCAGAGGCTTTTTTACCTACCACAAATACTTACATAGAAAAAGATCTTCAGATTAACGAGGAGATAGAAAAACTACGTTTACGTACCACTTCATCTTTAATGAGTGGCAGACGAGATGTGATTGTGGTTTCATCCATTTCATGTATTTATGGTATGGGAAATCCCGAGGATTTTTCTGCTTCGGTTTTCAGATTTGGCGTGGGCACTCGAATCAGCAGAAATGCTTTTTTACACCGACTGGTCGAAATTTTATATTCTAGAACCACTGCAGATTTTAAACGCGGAACTTTTAGGGTTAAAGGCGATACTGTTGATATTTATCCTGCCTATTTAGACTTGGCTTATCGCATTTCATTCTTCGGCGATGATATTGAAGAAATGACTGTGATTGATCCAGGGTCTGGCAAAACCATCGAAAAAATGGATCAGGTGGCGATATTTCCTGCAAATCTTTTTGTAACTCCACGTGATCGTTTTACCAGCGTTTTGCACCAAATTGGCGAGGATATGGTGGATAGAAAGGCTCAGCTAGAAAGAGATGGTCGCTTTTTGGAAGCCAAACGTTTGGAGGAACGTACCAATTACGATATGGAGATGATGCGGGAATTGGGTTATTGCTCTGGAATTGAAAATTATTCCCGCTATTTTGATAACCGTAAACCCGGTGCAAGGCCTTTCTGTTTATTAGATTATTTTCCAGATGATTACCTGATGGTAATTGATGAAAGTCATGTTACCGTTCCGCAAATTAGGGCAATGTATGGCGGAGACAGGTCGCGTAAAATGTCGTTAGTGGAATATGGTTTTCGTTTGCCGGCAGCCCTAGATAACCGACCTTTGAACTTTACAGAGTTTGAGAGTTTAGCACCTCAAACCATTTATGTAAGTGCCACTCCCGGCGATTACGAGATGGAAAAAACGGAAGGTGTTTTTGTGGAGCAAGTGATTCGCCCGACAGGTTTATTAGACCCGTTGATTGAGATTAGACCCGTGGGCAACCAAGTCGATGATTTACTGGACGAAATTGACAAGACCATAAAAATGGGCGACCGTATTTTGGTAACTACTTTGACTAAGCGGATGGCAGAGGAATTGGCGAAATACATGGACAGGCTGAATATTAAAGCCCGTTACATCCACTCGGAAATTAAAACTTTAGAACGTGTGGAGATTTTACGTGGTTTGCGTTTGGGCGAGTTTGACGTGTTAATAGGAATTAACCTTTTACGTGAAGGGCTGGATTTACCAGAAGTATCCTTGGTTGCGATTTTAGATGCGGATAAAGAAGGATTTTTGCGTTCAGAGCGATCATTGATACAGACAATTGGTAGAGCGGCAAGGAACGATAGAGGCCGTGTAATTATGTATGCGGATAAAATCACGGAGTCCATGAGGATTACGATGGAAGAAACCGACCGTCGCCGTGAAAAACAGGTTTCATACAATGAGAAACATGGCATTGTACCAAAAACCGTCGGTAAATCGCGTGAAGCTATTATTGAGCAGACATCGGTAATGGATTTTAAAGGCGGTGTGCAACAAATTTACACCGAAGACAATGCCGAGATTATTTTAGCTGCAGATCCAATTGTGCAATACATGACCAAACCACAATTGAAAAAATCTTTGGAGAACACCAAAAAAGATATGCAAACGGCGGCGAAGGATTTGAACTTCTTGCTAGCAGCTAAGCTTAGAGATGAGATGTATGCCTTAGAAAAGATGTACGAAGAAAAGTTTGGAGCGTAACATTATGCAAGAATAATAGTCAAATTGCGTTAAAGAGTTATATTTGTAAAATAATGGGATTACTGAAGTTTTTAATCATAGCAATCTGTGTTCTTTATCTGTTAAGGGCACTTGCCCGCATATTTCTGCCGTTTCTATTTAAAAAAGTGGTTAACAACATGCAGGAAAAAATGAACAATCAGCAGGAAGCCAACCAAAGATACAATGGCAATTCTCAAAAGCCAGAGGGAACCATTTCTGTGGATTACGTTCCGCCTGTTAAACCCGCCAAAGTACCAAAATTAGATAATGCAGGAGATTTTGTGGATTATGAAGAGGTTAAGGAGAAGTAACGGCTGTATTTGAGACGCAGGTGCTTGTTTAAAAACATTAGCTGAGAAAGCTAAGCTTATAGTTAACTAATTACTCACCTGAGTGCGATAAAAATTATTATCGGTTACTAGTATTAGCGTACCTATTCAGGACTACATTTAGCAATAAATGTGATTGCCCGAAATACATTTTGACTTGATTTAACGGTAGTGCCCATACCTTATTACGGCAAAAGCGTCAGCTCCCGCTATAGAACTGAACCCGTGGGATATTTTTTGTTCGACTTTTATTTTTCTGATAGTTGGAGTACTAACTACATGTTTATTTAAGAAAGAGCTTTCGCCAAGTTGAAGGGTGATATATTCCCTACAAATCACCATAAAATGACGTGAATTTAAATAATTGAATACCTATGAATTAACTAACCAACAACACCAATTGAAGATATGCTGAGACGTCTCCCAAGCAGGCTTAGCTTTTAATATTTATCAGTCTTTTACGGTGTTTTTTATGCTATTAACCCAACGAATGACATTGAACATCAGAGAAGTCTTAACCAGAGAGCATTAATAAACATTAGTAAGCATCACTTTGTCTTAATAAAATGTCTGAAAAATGCCGGAGGCATGAGCGTTTGGTAAATTCTCTCCTACTCTACAAGGCTAATGAACTAATGACTAATGAACTTCTTAAACACTTTGTTGATTCATTCATTCAAAATTCTCTCCCACTCTACAAGGCTAATGAACTAATGACTAATGAACTTCTTAAACTCCTCCACTCAACAAGCCTAATGAACCAATGGCTAATGAACTTCTTAAACTCGCCCACTCAACAAGCATAATGAACTAACGACTAATGAACTTCTTAAACTCCTCCACTCAACAAGCCTAATGAACCAATGGCTAATGAACTTCTTAAACTCCTCCACTCAACAAGCCTAAT
>JBBSTQ010000401.1:0-3472 GCA_038235745.1 Sphingobacteriales bacterium | reverse complement strand
AACGCGATATACCGGTCAGCAAGCCTTAGACTTTATTGATAAAGCACCAACAGACAAGCCATTCTGTTTGCAGTTAAGTTTTAGCGCACCACATGCAAACGACAATTCCCCAGACCAGTATTTTTGGCAAGAAGAAAACAATCAGCTTTATAAGGATGTAAAAATGCCACCTGCGAAACTAGCCAGTGATAAGTATTTTAATGAATTGCCTTTGGCCGTAAAAGTTGGTTTCAATCGCTTAAGATGGACTTGGAGGTACGATACGCCAGAAAAATATCAGAAAAGCGTGAAAGGATATTACCGCATGATTACCGGTGTAGATAATGAAATTGCCAAGATTAGAGCAGAATTAAAAACCAAAGGACTGGATAAAAATACCATTATCATTTTTATGGGAGATAACGGTTACTTTATGGGCGAAAGGCAACTGGCGGGTAAGTGGTTGATGTATGATAATTCATTAAAAGTGCCTTTGATGATTATGGATCCAAGAAATCCAAATCATAAAGATGTGAATGAAATGGCGCTTAATTTAGATATACCCACTACCATTTTAGATTACGCGGGAGTTGAACAGCCTAAATCATGGCATGGGGAAAGCTTAAAACCTTTGGTACGAGGCAATGGTAAATTTGATAGGGATACCGTTTTGATAGAACACATCTGGGAAAAAACACAAATACCATCAAGTGAAGGAGTAAGAACATCAGAATGGAAATATTTTAGATATGTGAATGATAAAGGCATAGAAAATCTTTATAACTTAAAAGCCGACCCAATGGAGACCAATAATCTGGCTTCTAATTCAAAATATAAATCTAAGCTGGTAGAATTTAGAAACAAACTGGAACAGCTAACCAAAGAATATCAAGATCCGTACAGCGGTGTTCCATCCGGCTTGACCGTTAATTTTTTTCGCCCGCTCAACGATGTGATCATCAGAGACAGTAAACCAGTTTTTAGTTGGATTGTACCAAAGGAGGCAGCGTATCAGAAAGCGTATCAGATTTTAGTATCAAGCACCAAAGCCAAATCAGACTTAAATCAAGGAGATATTTGGGATTCTGAAGAGGTTAGAAGTGTTGAAACAGCAAACATAGCTTTCAAAGGAAAAGCACTAAAACCCAGCACTAACTATTTTTGGAAAGTTAGAATTTGGGATCAGGACAACCGCACTTCAGCATATTCATTGGCGCAAGAATTTGAAATTAGTACGCTCAAAAATGTATATAACCATCCAAGCACTTTCGAGATAGATAGCATAAAACCTATAAAACTTGAAAATAGAAATGGCAAATTGTTTTTAGACTTTAATAAGGACGCCTTCGCAACATTAACGCTCAACTACAAAGCAGAAAAAGAGGAAACCATTTTCATCAGATTGGGCGAGCAACTTAACGCGGATGGTAGCATCAATAACCAAACAGGCAAAAGTACCATTCGCTCTCAAGATGTACAATTGACTGTTAGCCCGAAGCAAACTTATTATCAAATTGAGCTGAAGCCAGACAAGCGCAATACCTTGCCTCAAGCGGCGCAGATGCCAAAATCGTTCCCTGTAATTATGCCTTTCCGATACGTTGAAATATCGGGCAACAGCCAAAAAATAAAAAGAGAAGACGTAACACAAGTGCGTTATTACACCTATTTTGATGATAATGCAAGTTCTTTCCATAGCTCAAATGATATTTTAAACCAGGTTTGGGAAATGTGTAAGTACACCATTAAAGCAACTTCATTTACAGGGGTTTACGTGGACGGAGATAGGGAGCGTATTCCTTACGAGGCAGATGCTTACCTTAACCAATTATCGCATTATACCACGGATAGGGAATATAATATCGCCAAAAACACCATCGAATACTTTATGCAATACCCAACTTGGCCAACCGAATGGCAGTTGCATGTTGCGTTGATGTTAGAGCAGGACTATATGTATTCTGGAAGTACCAAATTGATTGAGGAGTACTATGAGCCTCTAAAATATAAAACCTTAATGGGATTGGCGGATGATAATGGTTTAATCAGTACCAAATCGCCAAAGTTAACCAAAGAGTTTATGAAGAACTTGGGTTTTAAAGATAGCACCACAGTACTTAAGGACATTACGGATTGGCCGCCAGCACAAAAGGACACCGATTGGCAACTCGCTACTGCCGAGGGGGAAAGAGATGGTTTCGTGTTTATGCCCTATAACACCATAATCAATTCGCTCTATGTGAAAAACATGGAAATTATGGCCGAATTTGCTAAGATTCTGAATAAAAACGAAGAGGAAGCAGACTTCCGTTTGCGAGCGTTAAAGGCAAAGATGGCTATCAACCAAAAAATGCTGAGCAAAACTACCGGTTATTATACGGATGGAATTGGCACTGAGCACTCTTCTATCCATGCTAATATGTTTGCCTTGGCATTTAATCTTGTCCCAAAAGAAAACATAAAACCCGTTGTCGCTTTTATAAAAAGTAGGGGCATGGCTTGTAGCGTTTATGGCGCACAATATCTGATGGAGGCACTTTATAACGCTAAAGAAGCAGATTATGCTTTGTCTTTAATGACTTCAACATCTGATAGGAGTTGGTACAATATGATTAGGGTTGGTGCAACCATGGCTATGGAAGCATGGGATATGAAATACAAACCAAACTCAGATTGGAATCACGCTTGGGGAGCTGTTCCGGCAAATGCCATTCCGAGATTAATGTGGGGAATACAACCAAAAACGCCAGGCGGAAGCATCATAGAAATAAAACCACAATTAAGCACCCTCACTCAAACAGAAATAAAAGTTCCGTTTTTAAACGGAGAAGTATGTGCCAGCTACAAAAAAGATGGCGCTTACCAAACCTATATTTTCGATATTCCGGCAAACATGGCTGCAAATTTAATACTTAATTATTCGCCAAATGATGCAGTAAAGTTAAATGGAGGAAATGTAAATATGGCTTTTGGCAGTATCAGGCTAAAACCAGGAATTAATAAAGTCGAACTAATGGTTAATAGTTTTTAGGAAAGGAAAGATTAAATAAAACAATTAAAGATTTGGGTGTTCCTCTATTGCTCTTCAAATTGAATTAGTTTGAGCACAAGTCTGCCAACCCCACAAGCTCAGGCATAAGACTTACGCTAATTAGGGGGGACAACAACTAATAAGTAAGTGTTTACAAATCAATGGTTCATTACAAATAAATAAAACGATGTTCAGACGTAATTTTTTATCTCTAATTCCTGGGTCACTAGCACTAAGTTTAGGTTTGCCCAAACTGAGTTTTGCTGAGGAAGCTAAGGTTAAAAAGCCAAAGCAGAATTACAACAATAGAGCATATTGGGTACAAACCTTAACACGTATTGCGGACCCCGTTTTAATCAATTTAAGTCAGGGTACTTTACATAAAAACATGCCTGTCGAAATTAATCCTGAATCGAAACAAGATAGGCGTGACTCATCTCACTTGGAAGCCTTTGGTCGGTT
>JBBSTQ010000400.1:0-3480 GCA_038235745.1 Sphingobacteriales bacterium | reverse complement strand
TCGACATGAAAAAAATCTTTTTGGCACTCTTGGCAGTGCTTTTTACCTCAATTGGCGCTTTTGCGCAATTTAACTTTGGAATCAAAGCCGGCTTAAATTACACGACCATCAAAGCGCAAAATAATGAATTTGACGAAAACGGAGTGCTGGGTTACCAAGCCGGGATATGGACCCGCTTCGGCAAAGGCTTTTACATACAGCCCGAACTTTATTTGGGTACAAAAGGCTCGAAGCTTGAAGTAAAAACCGCGGGATCTACTGTTGATGTAGAGCAGAAGTTCACGACACTGGATGTTCCGTTATTATTGGGAGCAAAGTTTGGAGGCGAGAAATTAAACTTTAGAATTATGGCCGGTCCAGCTTTTCAGTATGTGTTGGATGAAGATGACAGTGCTTTTAAACAGGCTTCTAACCCCGACTTTTACAAATACCGCGATTTTATTACAAATGCACAAGTTGGTGCCGGTGTTGATTTTGGAGATTTATCGGTGGATTTACGTTATGAAACCAGCCTGCAGGACATCAATAAAAATGACGGGCAAAAACAAAGCTTACTGCATTTGAGCGTTGGGTTTAAATTGTTTTAGCTTCGATGGAAGAGTGTTGAGAAAGACCTTCGACTTTTAACATTAGTCGCAGGCTTCTTTTTTGACACGTGTTTCAGTTGCTTATGTGTTTTAAAATTCTTAAAAAAGCCCCGCTATTGTTTATTTTGGTTGCCCTTAGTTACAAAAGTTTTAATTTTAAGCTTTTGTGTCCTAGCCTATAAAAAACAGCAATATGCAACAGCGAACCATCAAAGAAAAATTAAATACTATTGTATTTGGAACGGATACCAAGGCCGGGAAACTTTTCGACATTGTATTGTTGTGGGCAATTTTAGCAAGTATAATTGTAGTGGTTGCCGAAAGTATGCCCGAGCTGGGCTTGCGCTTTCCAATCACTTTTTATTACGCCGAGTGGTTTTTTACCATTGCTTTTACCATTGAATATCTGTTGCGTATTTACATTACTCACCAAAAAAAGAAATACATTTTTAGCTCTTGGGGCATTATAGATTTCCTATCCATCTCCCCCACCTATTTCAGTATCTTCTTTGCCGGTTACCATTATCTTTTAGTCATCCGTATTTTACGATTGCTAAGAATTTTCAGGATTTTAAGATTGGTAAGGTTTAGTCGCGAGGGGCAAATACTTTTGGCAGCTTTAAAGCTCAGCAGTTATAAAATAGGTGTATTTGTGAGTTTCATCTTCACTTTCATTGTGTTAGTTGGCACACTCATGTACGTTATCGAACACGGCAACCCTGGGTTTTCAAGCATTCCTGCCAGTATTTATTGGGGAATTGTAACGGTTACTACTGTTGGCTTTGGCGATATTGTACCAATAACATATCTTGGTAAAACAATTGCTTCTTTTATGATGCTGGCCGGTTACGCAATTATTGCGGTACCAACCGGAATTGTTACTGCGGAACTCACTAAAAAGGTAAGAGAGAAAAACCAATTGAAATGCCCTCAATGTGACCACGTAGTAAGTAGCGAAAATAATTTTTGTAGCAGTTGCGGGAGAAACTTAATGCCGGAAACGGAATTTTAGCGATAGTTGGGGTTAGCTAATTGAGTACAGTAAACGATCAATTCTCCAATAACAGACAAAAAAGCAAAAACGAGTCACCAAAATTAAGGACGCTCTAATCTTGATCTACAATTTTCTATTTTTTGATGGCCTGATCAAAATTGATTAGCAAGAATTCGGAGGCTTAATTAAAAAAATCGTAAAATATTTCGTGAAACTACTTTCGTTCTATTTCGAAACGAACAGCATTCCAACCACAAATCGTCTACATCAACAAAGTATCAATACGGTAAGCTTGCACCATTTCCACAGAAGGCGACCAACTGAACACAGTAAAATGCCCGTCTTGCGATGCCACCAAAGCCAAAGAATCTTGCTGATCAAAAACAAATTGCGCCGCCGCAAAATGTCTTGTACCACCAATTTCGCCAATGAATTTGGTTTTTGCTTCGCCACCGATAATAGGTTCTAAAAAAAGAACTTTTTCTAAAGTGGTGCTTTCGCTACTGCGGACAATCTTTGTTCCGAAGGTATAAAGGTGATGGTCTTTGGACATAATTGTTGCACCATCCACCGCGGTTAATCCAGCTAAATTTTCTACTTCGGCTTTTAACGCAGATTGCCAAAAAATTTCGGCATGTTCTTCTTGATTGCTATTAAGCAATTCTGCCAAAGCTCCAAAAGTTGGGTAAATTGGATATTGTAACGGCAACACCACCGAATTTTGCCAACGTTCAGATTTGGAGGGAACCACCAACAGTAAACCACCATGGTGGTGCGCTCGCATAGAAACCGCTAGCTGAATAAGCACATTTACGCTATCGTTAAAAGAACAAGGCGCATCAATGTCCAGTAATGCGGTAACTATTGGCGGACAACCGATAAATTTCCCACAGTCTTTGTCTATAACTTTTATTTCATCGCCCTTTAAAACGGCAACGTTGGTATACTTTCCAAATCCCTGCAACCTGCGGTGTTTAATAACCAATAAGCCCGGTTCAGATACATCTAAAACAAAACAGTAATTCGGTATTTTTAGCGTAGTACCCCAAATATAAAGCAGACCGTTTTCTTCCCAAACGCCTAAATGGATGCCGGCTCGCTCCACTCCGGGTGCTAACTTGGTCAATACGGCAACTGATAACGGCAGTTTTTTACCGAAAAGCAAGGGCTGTTCTGCTTGTTCTGGCGATAGGAAGGCAATTGATATTTTTGGCGAATGACCTTCTTCTTTACGCAAACTTGCCCAAAAAGCAGTGTTGATAATTCGTTCTATATTGATTTTGCTTGGGACTTGCGCTAAAGCTAGCTCTCCTTTCTGGTAAGCATTATTGATCAAATTGTCAAAATGCTTTTCAATTATAGAAGATGCTGCTCTTGCAGCTTGGTAAGTAGTTTCGCCCATTTCTCAAAAATAATTTTTCTTGTCGAGAAAAAAGGTGTTTTCCGTATAATTTACGTTTTGGCAACAAAAACTTTTAAAGAGACAAACACTTCGGTCAATACATGAAATTTCAGCATCCGTATTTATGGGTAAACTTTCGATCCGCCGGGTTTCTCCCATTATTAAAGTAGCCCACCCATTATTAGTACCTCTAAATCTTTTTATCATCAAGGAGCTTCCGTTAAACGTGTTGTAACTATCAAGACGTTTAATTTTCTGCTGACAATCAAAATAGATTATAGTGGCGAATGCGAACCGATAACAACCCCCAACCAGCTCCCCTGCCAAATTGACACCAAAACCTGTTTGGAACAAGCATTGATAAACACAGTTTATAAATATTAAACAAAAATTCACAGACATATTATCATGCAGGAAAAAGGAACAATTTCAATTCACACGGAGAATATTTTCCCGATCATCAAAAAGTTTTTATACTCTGATAACGAAATATTTTT
>JBBSTQ010000399.1:0-3516 GCA_038235745.1 Sphingobacteriales bacterium | reverse complement strand
CCGCCGTTTTTGTTTATTGATAAGATACTTGAACTAACAAAGACCTACGTGGTTGGTGTAAAAAACGTGACGATCAATGAGGGATTTTTTCAGGGACATTTTCCTGGAGCACCGGTTTTTCCTGGTGTTATCCAGCTTGAAGCGATGGCACAAACCGGCGGTATCTTAGTTTTAAGTACGGTACCAGATCCTGAAAATTACTTAACTTATTTCCTTAAAATAGATAATGTAAGGTTTAGAGCTCAGGTTTTACCTGGCGATACCATTATATTTAGATGCGATTTAATGGAACCGATCCGTAGAGGTATAGCGCAAATGAAAGGCGTAGGTATGGTAGGTGAAAAAATAGTTGTGGAGGCCGAAATGATGGCGCAGATTGCAAGACACGAAAAAACCGAAAACCAATAATGATACAACCTTTAGCATATATACATCCGCAGGCAAAAATTGCCAACAGTGTGGTTATTGATCCATTTGCAGTTATCCACAAAGATGTAGAAATTGGCGAAGGTACTTGGATTGGTTCTAGTGTAACAATTATGGATGGCGCCAGAATTGGCAAAAACTGTAAAATTTTCCCGGGAGCGGTAATCTCTGCAATTCCGCAAGATTTAAAGTACGCCGGCGAGCAAACCACTGCCGTAATTGGAGACAATACCACTATTAGAGAGTACGTAACGATTAACAGAGGAACTAACGACAAATGGGAAACCAGAGTGGGGAATAATTGCTTGTTAATGGCTTACTGCCACGTTGCACATGATTGCGTTATTGGAGACAATTGTGTTTTTTCCAATAACACTACTTTGGCTGGGCATATTACCATTGGCGACAACGTTGTTTTGGCTGGGATGGTAGCGATACATCAGTTTTGCAAAGTAGGTTCGTATTCTTTTGTAACCGGCGGCTCGTTGGTTCGTAAAGATATTCCGCCCTATGTTAAAGTTGCTCGTGAGCCATTATCTTATACCGGGATTAATTCAGTGGGATTGCGAAGGAGGGGTTTCTCAGCAGAAAAAATCAACGAAATTCAGGAAATCTATCGTGTTTTGTTCGTGAAAAACAACAATGTGACCAAGGCTTTGGATATTATTGAGGCAGAGTTTGAGCCAACAGAAGAAAGAGACGAAATCATCAACTTTATTAGAACATCTAACAGAGGCGTGATGAAAAGTTTTGGAACCACCTAATTTTCTAGATGAAAATCACTTTATCGAAAGTTGGAAGAAGATTTAACCGTGAGTGGATTTTCAGAAATATCGACTATACTTTTAAAAGCGGAAGTTCTTATGCTATTTTAGGGATAAATGGTTCTGGAAAATCTACCTTGTTACAGGTAATTTCAGGATCTTTGGGTCAATCAGAAGGAGAAATCACTTACCAAAGCACTGAGAAATCTATTGAAATCGATAAAGTTTTTGAACATTTAGCTTTAGCAACGCCGTATTTAGAACTTATCGAAGAATTTACGCTAATGGAGGTCTTAGACTTCCATTTTCAGTTTAAAAAAAGGCTGAACAAAATCACAAACTCTGAGCTTATAGCTTTGCTGAATATGGAAAGCAGTAAAAACAAGCAGATCAAATATTTTTCTTCCGGAATGAAGCAACGGGTAAAGCTAATACTTGCGTTTTGTTCTGATACCTCTATTTTATTGTTAGATGAACCGACTTCTAACTTGGATGAACAAGGAATAGATTGGTATTATACACTAATTGAAAAGTTTTGTTTTGGGCGCTTAGTTTTGGTTTGTTCTAACCAAATTCACGAATATCAGTTTTGCGAACATCAGCTAAAAATTGCCGATTACAAATAGGGTTGTCGAACACACATTTTATAACATTGTAGTTACAACCTCTCCAAAAATAGATTTACGTCCTAATATAGCTTATGTTTGTAGTTCAAATAACAAACGCGATTTTTTTGTTATTTGAATTTAACAGAATAAAAGTTTTTCATATAGGTTTAGGTTGGATAAAGCGGTCTCAGTTTTTAATTGAGGCCGTTTTTATGTTATAAACATTTTTAGATTGATTCTTTATATCTTTGTGGCCTATCTATTGACCAATTGGAGAAAGAAAAATTACGTCAGCAAGCAGCTAGTTTTAGAGAAAAGCTTACCAAAAAGGAGTTTTGGTTGCTGAATGATGAATTGCTTGCTCAATTTATTCAGTTTGATTGGTCAGCGATAAAGACCTTGCACCTGTTTTTGCCAATAGTCGAAAAAAGAGAAGTGGACACCTTTGAGTTTATAAATTTCTTCAAGATCAATCATCCGCAAATACAATTGGTAGTGCCTCGTTGTGATTTTAAAACTCGCAAAATGGAAGCCATACTTTTTGATCCAGATGCTACGGTTTTGGTAAAAAACAAACATCAAATTCCAGAACCGCTTTACGGGGAAAAACTTGAGGAGCAATCCATCGATGCGGTTATTGTTCCTTTGCTCACGTTTGATTTGAAAGGACATCGGGTAGGCTACGGAGCAGGTTTCTATGATCGGTTTTTGGAAAAATGCAGGGCTAACGTTTTAAAAATTGGAGTCTCTTTATTTGAACCAGTTGAAGAAATAATTGACACCCATCATCAGGATGTTGTTTTGACGCATTGTATTACGCCTAAAAAAATTCACGCGTTTAGTTAGGTAATTTACTTCCGTAAGAATGAGTTACTTCGAGTCTGTTAAACTTAGCCGATTTCAATCCTCCAAAACAAAACCCACACTAGGCAAATTTTAATTTCTATATTTGCGCCATCAATAAGGGGTGCCTAGTTTGTGTAAACAGATTTAATCGTCTGCACAGATGCAAAATCAGGCTGAGAACATACCCAATGAAAGGTAGAAGGTAAATGGTATAAGGTGTGAGGTTTAAAAAAGACGCTCTAGCTTAAACCTCAAGCCTCAAACCCTTCATGCACCTGATTCGGATAATGCCGACGTAGGGACAAAAAGGTATCTTTAATTTATTTTTAAATGGTGTAACCCCCTATGCTGTTTCGTTAAATTAAAATTTTAAAAAATTGAAAAAATTTATTTTTGCATTTACCGCCGCAGTTTTACTGCCGGGGATGCTATGGGCTCAAGTATCCTTACAAGGAAAAATCAGCAACCAAGAAAACAAAAGCGCTTTAATTGGAGCTTCTATTACCCTTAATGGAATTGTAACTACCCAAACCGACCGGGCGGGAAACTATAGATTTGACAGACTTAAACCAGGAAACTACGTAGTAAAAGCAAGTTTTGTGGGTTATCAAAACAGTACAATTTCTGTTAATCTCTCTGAAAGTAAAACAGTAAACATCACCTTAAAAGAAAACATGCTTTTGGCAGATGAGGTAGTTGTAAACGCTACCAGAGCGTCTGAAAATTCGGCTACTACTTTCAAAAATCTATCGAAAGAAGATCTGGCTAAAAACAATTTCGGGCAAGATTTACCTTACCTGCTTGATCAAACGCCTAGTGTGGTCACATTTTCTGATGCAGGTGCTGGCGTGGGCTACACGGGCATAAGAATT
>JBBSTQ010000398.1:0-3517 GCA_038235745.1 Sphingobacteriales bacterium | reverse complement strand
CCCAGCAAAATTAAACCAACTAGAATGATGATTCCTTGAATGATGTATCGGCGCTTAAAAAAACTGTTCATTTACGTTGTTTCCGTCTAAAAAATACGATTTCGGCTATAAAAACCAAAGTTAAGGTAAATAATGAACTGATAAGTACCCGTGTTATTGTAGTCGGGATTTCAGAGAACCTAAAAACTTCGAAATTTAGCAGGAAAAAATGATGGACAAACGTTAAAACCAATGCATAAAAGAAAAACCACCTGAAGCCCATGATTGCTAAAGTTGGCTCGGGGTCGCTATCATAATTGTCTCTTTGTACGGTAATGCTGGTTATTGAAACCCTTACAAAAGCGGTAATTACGCTAGCACTTGCATGCAAACCTACGGTATCATTAAAAATATCAATGTTTAAGCCAATGGCAAACGCCAATAAAAACAAAAGCCAGTTTGGTGTTTCAAACGGCAAAAGCATGATGAACAAAATATATAGGTAAGGCGTATTTAAGCCAAATAGCATCATGTTCTTCAACAAGAAAACCTGAATCAACACCAATAAAATGTACCGAGCAATATTTTTAAAGATACTATTCATTTAAACTCTCCTTATTTGCTTGCTCTAAACTTTCCTGTTCTGTTTGGAGGTTATTTTTAATTACGTAAACATATTGCAAAGCATAAAAATTAGTCGCCAGCTTGACTGATATATCTAAAAAACTGCCTCCACCCTTAATACCACCCCTTAATACATTGCCAATCAATATTCCTTTAGGGAAAATAACGCCCAAGCCCGAAGTAATTACACGGGCTTTTGGTTTTAAATTAAGCTGATTAGGAATGTCTGTTAGTGTTACAACATTAGGGTTTTTCCCTTCCCATATCAACGGACCAAAATAAGGTGTGTTTTCGATGGAAGATGTGATGCGGGTGTCTTCATGCAAGATAGATTGAATAGAAGAAAAGTTTTCTGAAACGTTCCAAACAATTCCCACAACTCCGCTAGAGCCAATTACACCCATGCCTTTCTTTATTCCCTGTTTTGCACCCCTGTTAATAGTGATGTAATTGTTTCTGGAAGTGATTGATTTATTTACCACTTCCGCCAAAATATACTCGTATTTGACCTTGTGGATGGTATCTGTTACAATGGAAGTGATAACGCTGTCATCGAAAAATGAGGATTTCAACTCGTTTCTTAACTTCACGTTCTCTTGGGCCAAACTATCGTTTACTAAGGTCAAATCTAGGTATTTGTTTATAGAATTAACCTCAGTGTAAATAGTACCTATAATTTGGTTAGAGGTATTGAAAGTACTTGCCCTTTGGAAATCGTTGTTGCGTATCAACAATAAAACCGAGATTGTGAGATAGATGATCAAAAAGAAAAAAGCGTTGTACTTTGCAATGAACCTCCAAAGATTTAACATAGATTTTTGCTAAATTTAATTAGAGTTTGAAGAATTCAATACACCATTTGATATAATAAAAACATCATTTGAATTTAGTAAAGGATGTGTTTTTTGGTAAAGCATTGTAATATTTTGTATGATGGCGTGTAGCATAACCAATAAAAATTTGAATTTATTGATATATTTTCAAAGATATAGAAAATACGCAAGATTTTAAAAATGCTGTATTTTCTTAATCAAAGAATTGCAACAACTAGGCCTCTGGATTTGCTTTTTTAGCACCTAATAGCCCTAAACTCATGATTATACTGGTTGATAAAATCACTAAGAACAACAAACCGGTTTCCACGCCATTTATACGCATTTCTATAGGCAAGTTGTAAAACAAAAGAATACTAATTAGCCCTCTGGGAGTAATGAACAAAGCGGGACTTATAGGCATTTTGGCCACAAATTTTAGGTACAAATAACGAATCAGGTACATTGCTACCAGTATCACTAAACCGTACTGAACCAACGTAAGGTCTTGAAGCTGATCAATGATTATGGTAAAACCGAAAATAACAAAAAAGAAAGTTCGAATAATAAAAGCACTTTCTGCCGATAGTTGATGTAACTGCACCAAATCTTTTGAAAGGTTAGGGTAAATGAAATACTTGCGGAAAAAAGGAATTCTGATTTCGTCGGAGTTGTTTAGGAACAAGCCAAAAGCCAACACAATAATTAAAGCGGAGAGGTGGTAGGTTTGCCCAATTGCATAAACCAGAATCAAGATTGAAATGATCAGAAAGAACTTAATGTGATGGCTTATTTTCCCAATCAGATAAAGTAAAAGCAAGCAGGAAAGGGATGCGAACAAGATGATCATCACTAGCTCAACCCCCAGATTTGCGAATGCCGTAAAATTGTAGTTGTCGTTACTAATGGCAAAATTAAAGAGAATAATACCTGCAATATCAGAGAATGAGGATTCGTAAATCACAAATTCCCTGTCTTTTTTGTTGATACTAGCTACAGAGGGTATTGCGATGGCTGAACTGATGATACTGAATGGAATTGCATTGACAAAGCATAAATAATAGGAATAAAAAGTTAGTTCATGCAAAATAAACGTGATAGCTGCGGTAGTTAATAGCAAAATGACTACCGCTGAAAAAAAGCTTTTTTTAATCAGCGTATTCTTGTCTTTATCGTATTTTAGATCTAATGCGCCCTCAAAAACAATCAAAATTAAACCAACTGTACCTAATGTTGGCAAAATTTTAAGAAAGTCAAACGTTTCAATCCCAAAGTAAACCACCACTTGTTTTAAACCAATACCCAAGAAAAGAAGCAGGAGAACGGATGGAATCTTCGTTTTTTTAGAAATCATATCAAACAGGTAAGAAAAAATTACCAGTCCGCTGAGTATTATAAGTATGGTGTAAGTAGTCATAAATCAAGCAACGCTTTAATGGATAAATATAAACGAATTTTATGATTATGGATTAAATTATGTCTTTTTCTATTTGCGCATTGCAGCTAATTAGGTATTTATAATTAATAATTAATTTTTTTTCTTATATTTGCGAACTTTCACGCTGTTTTAATCATATAACGGCTTTTTTCTTTTTGATAATAATCAGATTTACTGTTTTTGCCTATGCATTGGATTGATGCCACTATTTTTATTTTATATCTTTTAATTTTAATTGCCATCGGCTTTTACTTTATGCGTAAAAACAAAAGCGCAGAAGATTATTTTGTGAGTGGCAGAAATATGTCCAAATGGCACATCGGTTTATCGGTAGTGGCTACAGATGTTGGTGGCGGGTTTTCAATTGGTTTGGGCGGTTTAGGTTTTGTGATGGGCTTGGCTGGTTCGTGGATGTTATTTACCGGGTTAATTGGGGCCTGGTTAAGTGCCGTAATTCTGATTCCAAAAATTTATAAACTCGGCGATAAGCACAACTTTTTATCTTTTCCACAGGTTTTTGGTCATTACTTTAATACAAAAGTGGCAATTGTTGCAGGTTTAATTTCTGCAATTGGTTATTTAGGTTTTACAAGTTCGCAAATTTTAGCAGGCGCAAAGCTGGCATCAGCATCATTTGCGAGTTTAGATATTAGCACTGCTTTAT
>JBBSTQ010000397.1:0-3520 GCA_038235745.1 Sphingobacteriales bacterium | reverse complement strand
TTGCCCTTGCAAAGAGCAAGGACAATAAGCCTATGCTAATTGCCGAGATTGCATCGCAGGAGCATTTACCAAAAAGATTTTTGGAATCTATTTTATTAGATTTAAAGAGAGCAAAGATTTTAAGTAGTAAAATGGGATCTGGTGGTGGCTACTTTTTAATGCAAGCGTCTTCCCAAATTATGGTTTCAGAAATCATCAGAATTTTAGATGGCCCAATTGCGTTATTGCCTTGCGTTAGTTTAAATTTTTACCAGCGTTGCGAAGAATGTACGGATGAATTGACCTGTAGCATAAGAGAAATGATGCGGAAAGTGAGAGATGCCTCCATTGACATTATGGGCAATACCAGTATTTTGGATTTGATGGAGAAGGAACAGGAGATGATTGGTCAAAAAAATAGTTTGTAAGCTACTAAACCCCCAATCCGTGAAAGAGTTAATCAGAACTTAAATCGTTGACTTCCTTTTTTAGAGTAGGTAAATGATTAACAACAACATTCCAGATTACGGCATTATTAATACTGTCATAGGCATGGATTACTTTATTTCTTAAATCAACAATTTGTCTTGAAAAAGAAATTTTTACAAGTGGATTTATCTTCAGCAAATTGTTAACTGCTTCGCCAATAATTTATAACTCTCTTTCTACCGCTCGTCTTTTAGTTTTATTGTTTAGGTATTCCTCATAAACTCGCCGTTGTTCAAGATGATCATCGATAGAATCGATACAATTCAATATGTCTAGACAAAGTTTTTTCTCTTGTAATTTCACAATAGTGCGAACTTAGATTCATTAATACTTTGTAAGAGATAAGGGTTTTGTATTGTTTTTTCTTCGACCAAATCCACTTCACAGTTTAGTAAATCCTGCAATGCATACATCAAACTAAAATAATTTTCAGCATAAGTAGCAAAATCTGTATCCTCAGAGAATCGGATTAAAAAATCCACATCACTATCCTTATTCATCGTTGCTTTTGCTGCGCTTCCGAAAAGATAAGCCGCTTCTACACTATGCGCTTTCATTAGGTTTTGAATTTCAGCTAGATTCTGGACAATAAACTGTTTCATAGTTTTGAGTCATTTTACCCAAATATAACCATTTTCTATGGGGTTTGATAGCGTTAAACAGAAGCGATAGCTTAGCATTCACAAAATGGATTAAATTAGGAAATATTATACAAAAAAAATAGTCCGTAAAAAATTTACAGACTATTAACTAATGACTAATGAACTAAATAAATCTACCTACTATAATTAGGCGCTTCCTTAGTTATCGTAATATCATGTGGGTGAGATTCTCTAATCCCTGATGAAGTAATTCGCACAAATTGAGCTTTTTGCAAAGTTGCAATGTCTTTAGCGCCAACATAACCCATACTTGCTTTCAATCCGCCAATGTATTGGTGCATTACTTCTGCCAAGGTGCCTTTGTAGGCTACTCTGCCTACAATTCCTTCAGGGACTAATTTTTTAATATCATCTTCTACATCTTGGAAGTAACGATCTTTTGATCCCTGCTCCATTGCTTCCACAGAACCCATTCCTCGGTACGACTTGAATTTACGTCCTTCGTAAATAATGGTTTCACCTGGCGATTCGTCAACTCCTGCAAATAATGAACCCGCCATAATAGAACTTGCACCTGCAGCAATTGCTTTAGCAATATCGCCTGTGTGTTTAATACCGCCGTCTGCAATAACCGGAACGCCTGTACCCTCTAAACCTTTGGCTGCTTCATAAACTGCATACAATTGCGGAACGCCAACACCTGCAATAATTCTGGTGGTACAAATTGAACCTGGGCCAATCCCTACTTTTACACCATCAGCGCCAGCATCTGCCAAAGCTTTTGCGCCTGCAGCAGTCGCTACGTTACCGGCAATAACCTGTAAATCTGGATATTCTATTTTTACCGCTTTAAGTTGATTGATTACCCCTTTTGAATGTCCGTGAGCGGTGTCGATTGCAATTACATCTACACCTGCTTTTACCAAAGCGGCCACACGTTCCATGGTATCGTGAGTTACACCAACCGCTGCCCCTACTCTTAATCTTCCATGCTCATCTTTACAAGCCATTGGGAAGTTTTTGAATTTTTGAATGTCCTTAAAAGTAATTAATCCACTCAATTTGCCCTCTTTGTTGACTACCGGAAGTTTCTCAATTTTATATTCTTGCAAAATAATTTCCGCCTGTGTTAAAGTAGTTCCTTCTGGCGCAGTGATCAGGTTTTCCTTGGTCATCACATCGGCAATCTTATGATCCATGTTTTTTTGAAACCTCAGATCTCTGTTAGTGATGATGCCCAATAACACATTATCTTCTGAAATAACCGGAATGCCACCAATTTTATACTCTCGCATAATTTTGAAGGCGTCGCCCACCAAAGCGTCTTTGTGTAGCGTTACCGGGTCTTGGATCATTCCACTTTCCGAGCGTTTTACTCTGCGGACTTCATCTGCCTGAGCGGCGATACTCATGTTTTTATGTAAAATACCAATTCCGCCTGCTTGCGCAATTGCAATGGCTAAATTGGAATCTGTAACCGTATCCATAGCTGCGGAAGCGATAGGTACATTTACTTTAATTTTTTTTGTGAAATAGCTGGAAGTGTCAACTTCGCGAGGGAGAACCTCGGAGTATGCGGGTACTAAAAGTACATCGTCATAAGTTAAACCGTCGGCTAAAAATTTATGTGGATCAAGTTGCATAGCAAATAAATTAGGGTACTCTATTTGCCGCACAAAGATAGATTTTTTTTGCGCTTTTTGAAAATTAAATTCAGAAGTAAAAAACAGAAAGTTGTACCTGCTCTTTACCCAAACTTCTCACTTATTCTTCACCCTAATTCCAACAACATCGATACTAAATCCCCCGCCACGACCCTACGCATTAGCTAAGCGGAAGCTTACTGTATCGTTTTTAATGAATCCACGTTGTAAAAAATAATTTCCGAGAGAATATTTTAATAGTTGACCATCAAGGTTTACCAAAAAAGACATTTGACGGTCGGGCAGATAACGAACAGTTACTTTTTGGGACACATTGTCCTTATCGAGATCAACGACAGACCCATTTTCTTGAATTTATCCTCGAAAAATGTTTTTATTTCTCCTTTAAAAAATTAAGTATCGGGCTTAATCGGCGGTTGAAACAAAAGCCAGCTACTACTAATCACTTTAAAATTAAACTCCCCTAAATACTTAGTACGGTAGTTGGCATTTTCTGATTTTTTGCAGGAACCCACAAATGTTATCAGAGCAAAACATATTCCCACACTAATTAAATTGAACTTCATATTCTTACAAACTTTAAAGTCATTAAACGTAAAAATTCTTAACAGTTTAGGAAATTACACAATTTCATGCATTTAACATCGCATCTTTCCAACAACAACCTTATAAAAAGCATCATAATCTCGATATTTATTATTTATAGTTAGCCTTAAACTTTTAGCACTATACTTGCTAACAAGGGTAAATTATGAAAAAACGCCTACAACAACTACTGGTTAGCAC
>JBBSTQ010000396.1:0-3524 GCA_038235745.1 Sphingobacteriales bacterium | reverse complement strand
TGGGGTAGGGAATTAGTAAATGCCGTCATCGACACAAGCCCTATTGCTAAAGAGGAAAAACATCAAAAAGTTTCTTTGCGGATTTTGGTTGTCTGACAAAACTTACAGATTTCTTCTCGTATCTCGCTCGAAAAACGGAAACAAAAGTCGTAATACTTAAAAAAAAAAATCTAACCCAAAATCCTTTCAATTTCCTTCAACTCACTTTCATCAAAAGAAAGATAGTCCAATGCTTTCAACGAATCTGCAAGTTGGGCAGGTTTGCTGGCGCCCACCAAAACAGAAGTTATTCGGTCATCTTTTAAAAGCCAAGCAATCGCCATTTGCGCTAAAGTTTGGTCTCTTTCTAAAGCAATTTTATTCAACTTTTCAGCTTTCTCAATTTTATCTGGAGTTGCATAACTCTCCGTCAAAAAACCATTTTCTTTTGCTAAGCGACTATCTTTCGGTACTCCGTTTAAATATTTATTGGTCAATAAACCTTGCGCCAACGGAGAAAACGGGATGCAACCGATTTTGTGCTGTTCTAACGAATCCAACAAGCTTTCCTCTGCCCAACGCTCAAACATTGAATATTTAGGCTGGTGGATTAAACAAGGTGTTCCTAAAGCGTTCAGTATTTTAACGGCTTTTTCAAACTCTGGAGTTTCGTAGTTACTCAATCCCACGTACAAAGCCTTGCCTTGGCGTACTATCAAATCCAAAGCTGCCATGGTTTCTTCTAAAGGTGTTTCTGGATCTGGACGGTGGTGATAGAAAATATCTACATAATCCAGTTTCATCCGTTTTAAACTTTGGTCTAAACTAGAAACCAAGTATTTTTTGGATCCCCAATCCCCGTAAGGGCCCTCCCACATCGAATAACCAGCTTTTGTTGAAATGATGAGTTCATCTCTATAACTTTCGAAATCCTGTTTTAAAATACGTCCAAAATTCTCTTCCGCAGAGCCAGGAGGCGGACCATAATTGTTTGCCAAATCAAAATGCGTAATTCCTTTATCAAAAGCGAGGTTTAAAATTGCTCGGTAATTTTCGTAAACATCCACTCCACCGAAGTTATGCCAAAGTCCCAAAGAAAGCGTCGGTAGTTTCAATCCGCTGTTTCCGCAACGGCGATAAGTCATTTCTGTGTATCGTTTTGGAGATGCTAGGTATGTCATTTTTTGAAATTGTTTATGTGGAGCGATGTTGCAAGGTACTAATGTAAATTATTTTTAGAAAAAGATAGCGGATTTTTTTTACGCCAAACAAATTGGTTTGCTATTTGCTTTTAGAGAACTATCAATTTATTTAAAATAATTAATATGTCACACACACACCATAACGCCGGCGGTTCTGAGGCTGATAAAAAAGAACACCAAAAAAATCTTCATGGAAAAGAAGCGATTGATAAGCTAAAAGAGATCACAAAAGGTGCGGAAACTTGCTTCTTCTGTACAAACATCAAAACAGGCGTTCCAATGTCGGTTCGCCCGATGTCGGTTTTGCAAACAGATGATGAGGGTAACCTTTGGTTTATGAGCGGAAAAGACAGTCACAAGCAGGACGAAATTGAAGCCGATCCTTTTACACATTTAATGTTTCAGGAAAATAAAAATTCTGGCTTTTTGAACATTTACGGAATCACAGAAATTAGCGAAGACCAAGCAAAAATAGATGAACTTTGGAGTCCATTGTTAAACGTTTGGTTTCCAGGAGGTAAAGAAGATCCAAACATTTGTTTACTTAAAGTGGTGCCAACAAGCGTTTATTATTGGGACACTAAACATGGCGAATTGGTATCATTTGCAAAGATGGTAACATCAATAGTGATCGGAAAAACCTTGGATGACAGCGTTGAAGGTAAACTTGATATATAAGTTTCCTTTTAGAATCATCAACACAATATATTTTAAAATCGCCTCCTTAATGGGGCGTTTTTTTTGCGATCATATTTCTGATAAACAATCCTTTTTTGATGATTACAACATGATATTTTATATTTGTCTTCTAGGTATTTAACATGAAAAAGAAAATCATCATATTAACCGGTGCAGGAATTTCTGCCGAAAGCGGTTTGCAAACTTTTAGAGATGCAGATGGGCTTTGGGAAGGTTATAATGTAGAAGATGTGGCGACGCCAGAAGCATGGCAACGTAACCCAGAGCTGGTTCAAAACTTTTATAACGAAAGACGTAAATCTGTGTTTACAGCAAAACCTAACGCAGCACACTTGGCTTTAGCAGATCTGGATGAACATTTTGATACACTCATTATTACCCAAAACATTGATGACCTGCATGAAAAAGCAGGCTCTAAAGCCATTATTCATTTACATGGCGAAATCATGTATGCCCGTTCTTCAAAAAACGCTGCTTTACTTTATAAACTAGAAGGCGACGATATTGAGATAGGGGATTTTTGTGAGTTGGGCTCGCAGTTGCGCCCTCATGTGGTGTGGTTTGGCGAACAAGTGCCAATGATTAGCAAGGCGATGCATGAAATGCCAAAAGCAGATATTGTGATTTTGGTTGGGAGTTCGTTAGCGGTTTATCCGGCAGCAGGATTGCTAGAATTGGCGAAACCTGGCATCCCAGTTTATATTGTTGATCCAAAAATCCCAAATGTGAACTTACCCAAGAATGCTGTTAAGATAGAAGAGAAAGCAAGTATTGGTGTGCCATCTTTAGTAAAAAAACTGATTGATGCGAAATAAGAAGAAGTGTATTTTTAACTGGAGCGGAGGAAAAGACTCGTCTTTAGCTTTGTACCACTGTTTGCAGAATCCAGAATTGGATATTCGGTATTTAGTGACAACCATTAACGATGCCGTCAACCGAATTTCGATGCATGGAGTTCGTTACGAATTGTTGAAACAGCAGGCAAATGAAATTGGTATTAAATTGTACGAAATCAGGTTGCCAGAAATGCCTGATATGAAAACCTACGATGATGTGATGCGTTTACATTTAGAGAAGTTTAAAGGGGAAGGAATTACACATTCAATTTTTGGCGATATTTTTTTAGAGGATTTAAAGAAATATAGAGAAGAAAAGTTAGCTGAAGTCGGTCTCGAAGCTATTTTTCCGTTATGGAAACGAGATACTCGTGAAATTATTAACGAGTTTTTAGAACTGGGATTTAAAACAGTAATTGTTTGTACCCAAGAAAAATATGGTTTTCTCTTAGGGAAGGTAATTGATCAAAAACTTATTGATACGTTCCCTGCTGATATGGATGTTTGTGGCGAAAATGGCGAGTTTCATACTTTCGCATTTGAAGGCCCGATATTTAAGAACGCTATAAAATACTCGCTTGGCGAACGTGTATTTAAAGCATTTGATGCACCTAAATCCACTGATAATGTTTGTGGCAGTTCACAAACAATGGTACCCAAAAATTCAGGCTTTTGGTATGTAGATTTGCTGACTGATTTATAACGGTTATTCAAATAAAAATGGCAGAAGATTTAAGCATAAACAAAGGATCAAAAAAGGAACAATACCAATCCATCACGCTACAAATTGAAGCATTAATTTCAGGCG
>JBBSTQ010000395.1:0-3525 GCA_038235745.1 Sphingobacteriales bacterium | reverse complement strand
GACAAAATTATAGCCATATCTGAAACCACAAAACGAGATTTGCTGACGTATTTGGAAGTAGATGAAAGCAAAGTAGAAGTAATTTACCACGGAATTGATATTGACAGCCCGTTGGAATTGGAAGATGTCAAAAATTTACCTGCTGATTATTTATTTTTTGTAGGCGATAGAGGTGGCTATAAAAATTTTTATTTGATGCTAGATGCGTTTGTAAATTTATCTAAAAAGCATCCAAATTTACACTTAGTTTTATCTGGCGGTGGCAAATTGGTTGGTGCAGATGTGGAAATTATCAATCGCTTAAAGCTGGATAAAAAAGTACACCATTACCAAGTTAATGACGGAGAACTGAATTATCTGTACAAAAATGCTTTGCTGTTTATTTATCCATCCTTGTATGAAGGTTTCGGATTACCTATTTTAGAAGCCTTTAGAGCTAATTGCCCCATTTTATTGAGTGATACTGATTGTTTCAATGAAATTGCACAAGATGCTGCTGCTTTTTTTAGCCCATATTCTTTAGAAGATTTAACGCAACAAATTGAAGATTTAATAAGTAGCGATAGCTTGAGAAAAGCCTTGGTAGAAAAAGGCAAACAGCGCTTACAAGATTTTCCTATAGAAAAATCAATGAACCAAACCTTGCAACTATATAAATCTTTGACTTAACCAATGCTGTTCAACTCGCTTTCTTTTGCGTTTTTTTTTATAATAGTTACCCTACTCTATTATATTTTCCCGCATAAAAACAGGTGGTTTTTATTGTTAGCGGCCAGTTGTTATTTCTACATGGCTTTTGTGCCAGTTTATATCCTCATTTTAGCGTTTACCATTGTTATTGATTATATAGCAGGTATTTACATCGAAAATGCAACAGGTAAACGGCGAAAACTTTTTTTAGTCATCAGCTTAATTGCCAACATTGGGGTTTTAGCTGTTTTTAAATACTACAATTTTCTTAACGATAACATCTCTGTTTTAGCCTCTAGCTTAGATTTAGATAACAACATTCCTTACCTTCAAATGTTGTTGCCCATCGGTTTGTCTTTCCACACTTTCCAGGCGATGAGCTATACCATTGAGGTTTATCGTGGCAACCAAAAAGCCGAGCGACATTTTGGGATTTACAGTTTGTATGTGATGTTTTATCCCCAATTGGTGGCTGGGCCAATTGAACGTCCGCAAAATATACTTTCCCAAATGCACATTAAGCATGAATTCAGCTATTTTAATATGGTTGAGGGCTTAAAGCAGATGGTTTGGGGCTTTTTTAAGAAATTGGTGGTTGCGGATCGGCTTTCTATTTATGTGGATACTGTTTTCCCAAATCCCGAATTGCACAACGGCAGTACGGTAGTCATCAGCTCCATATTTTTCGCCATTCAAATTTACTGTGATTTCTCTGGCTACTCTGATATTGCCATTGGTTGCGCCAAAACACTGGGTTTTGATTTAATGACCAACTTTAGAATTCCCTATTTTTCTAAGTCTATTTCAGAGTTTTGGAGTAAATGGCACATCTCCTTATCCACTTGGTTTAGAGATTATCTGTACATCCCTTTGGGTGGCAATCGGGTTGCGGTACCGAGAAGATATTTAAACCTTTTCATTGTATTTATGATCAGTGGTTTGTGGCATGGCGCAAGCTGGAGCTTTATTGTGTGGGGTTTTTTGCATGGTATTTATCAGGTTGTCGGTTTAATGTTGAAGCCACTGTTTTCCAAATTTGAAGAGCATTTGAATAGCTTTGTTTTGAGCTTTTGGTTTTTTGTAAAAGGTTTAGGAGTTTTTTGCTTGGTTACTTTTGCATGGATTTTCTTTAGAGCCAACAGCATTCACGATGCTTTTTTAATGATCAGTAATTTAAAATCTTTTGGCGAAACACCTTTTTTGGGCAACGGCATCAACCAGTTTGGGCATTGTATCATTGCGATTGTTCTGCTGTTTACCATCGAATATTTTATGGCTTTTCATCCAAACGTAAAGCTGTTTAGCAACCGCCACACTTTGGTAAGGTGGTCATCCGTAATTGGTTTGCTATTCATCATCTTAATTTTTGGCGTGTTCAATGGTGGGCAGTTTATATATTTTCAGTTTTAATGATGCTCAACAATAACGTAATTCTTTTTTTTAAAAAATTCCTGCTATTTGTCATAGTGGTTTTCGCTGTGGATTGGGTAATTGGTTTTGGTTTGAACAAACTGTATTTCAGCTTAGATCACGGGCAGTTCGCCCAAAATACTTACGCATTAGATAAAGCTTCTCCAGATATTTTAGTTTTCGGGAGTTCAAGAGCGCAACACCATTATTCATCAGAAATTTTAAGTAGTAAGTTGGGCTTATCCATTTACAACGCAGGCAGAGACGGTCAGTTTTTACCCTATTATTGTGCGGTGCAAGATGTTATTTTACAGCGGAAAATACCCAAACTCATTATTTTAGACGTAAACATTTGGGAACTTGGTCCTAACGAATCCAAATACATTAAATTGGCGCAACTGCTTCCTTACGTTGCCGAGCATCCTATTTTAAAGAAATACACCGCTGAAATTAGTGAGTTTGAGAATTTAAAATTCATCAGTAAAACTTATCCGTACAATTCTACTTTATTGATTTCGGTTTACGATCATTTATTCAGTGATAACAAACCCGAAGATGACCGGGGTTATTTTCCGTTAATTGGGCAAGTGCAACAAAGCATGTTTGATAAGTACAAAACGGAAAAAGAGGTTTACGATAAAAAACGAGCTACTCAAAACATCCACATTGACCAAAAAGCGGTTGCGTATTACAATGCATTTTTACAGAAAACCAAGGATTTGAACATCAAAACTTTTGTGGTTATCTCCCCAACTATTTTGAAAGAACCGACAACGGAGGAAAAATCACTGTTGGAAAGCATAGCCAAGAAATACAGCAACGTTACTTTTTTAGATTACGCCGTCGATAGCAGCTACAACAATAACTACCAGCTTTTTGCAGATGAATTTCATTTGAACAAAGAAGGTGCGGATAAATTTTCTACGGAATTGGCGGAGTTGGTAAAGTAGGGAGATTAGATTTGTTAACGCAGGGTCGTCTGCGACAGACCCCGCTTGGACGAAAGTTTTATGAGTTGTTATCTTCTTAAGAGTCAGAGACTCTGTTCCATGCGTTAATCCTTAGAGACGCTACGCTAAACTCTAAGGACAGATTGGTCATCTGCGACAGACTCTGCTTGGACGCAAACAATCTGATTTTTAAAACTATTAAGTAGAGCCGTCTTGTTATGCTGAGTCCTTAAAGAACTTCAAGATAAACTAAGTCGGAGCATTTATTGCTGTGCAAAGTGTAATTCCCCACACTCTCCTTCGACTCCGCTCAGGATGACAGCCCTTATTAACTCAGGGTCGTCTGCGACAGACTCTGCGTGGACTGCGGTGGATTCCAGCGTTAACGATTGTCCAAAGGACTCCTTCGGAGAAGCGACATCCTTTTTTTATTTTCTAAAAAAAGATACAGCGAGAAAGTCCCAAAGGGATGGCT
>JBBSTQ010000394.1:0-3532 GCA_038235745.1 Sphingobacteriales bacterium | reverse complement strand
GCTTCATCCATTACCAACTGATCCATTTTTTGGTATAACGCAAAACGTTCTTTATCGCCACGAAACTCGTTCATCTGTTCATACAACCTATCGAATTCTTTGTTGCTAAAGCTGGTATAATTAGGACCTATCGGCACAAAATTTTTGGAGTAAAACATCGATAGGTAAATCTCGGCATCAGGATAATCTGCAATCCAACTTCCCCTAAAAAAGTTAACTTGGCGTTTTGCGATTACTTCCCTTAAAGAAGCACTTTGGTTTACTTCAATTTTTGCTTTTATGCCTACGTTGTTAAGCTCTCCTTGAATAAATTCAATCAAATCCTTATAACTGGTGGTGGTGCTCAAAGTTATTTCCGACATCCCTTTTCCGTTCGGGAAACCTGCTTCCTTTAATAATTGTTTTGCTTTTTCGGGATTATAGCTGTAGCCACTAACGGCTTTAGCGCTGAAACCCGGCATACCAGCTGGCACAAAACCCGAGTTTCCTGGGATGCCGACGCTGTTTCGTAAGTATTTGACTAAACGCTCACGATTGATGGCGTAATTAATAGCTTGACGCACCTTTTTATGCTTCAACGGAGAGTTTTTTACAGTCGTCAAACTGCTATCCACCAACATGCCCAAATATTCGGTATTCAAATACGGACCTTTCCTTAGGTGGAATTTCCCTTCGTATTTCGCAGTCATTTTACCACTTTTGGTTAAAATATCATCACGATAACTCCCATCAATGCTGTTGAAATAATCCAGCTGTTTACGCAGAAACTCCATAAACGCGGTTTGTTTATCGGGAATAAACGTCGCTTTTACTGCATCTAAATAGGGTAAAGCATTTCCAGCACTGTCCTTTTCAAAGTAATTCTCGTTTTTTAAAAGCACTAAAACTTCTCCTTCTTTCCAGTATTTAAATTTAAAAGGCCCTGTTCCAACTGGGTGTGTTCTAAATTCCTTTCCGTAATGATCTGCCACTTCAAATGGCACTAACGAACAATATTGCGCAGAAAGCATCGATAAAAACGGAGGAAAAGCTTTATCTAGTTGTATGATAAAAGTAGAATCGTTAGGTGCCATGAACGCTTCCTCTCCACTTACTTTATCATTGAAAATCCAGGCACCAGAAGATGCTATTTTTGGGTCGATAATCCGTGAAAACGAATACTGAAAGTCGGAAGCTACCGCCCTCCTACCCTTTCCATTTTCAAACAACTCATCATCCTGAAAAAAAACATCGTTCCGTAAGTGGAAAGTATAAGTTTTGCCATCTCCGGAAATCTCCCAACTTTTGGCCACGCATGGTTTAATATTTAGGCTATCGTCAATCTGCACCAAACCATTAAAAATTTGGTTCGTCATCCAAAGTACATTTTGGTTTCGGGAAAAAGCAGGATCTAAAGAGGTTAAGCCTTGGTCTAAATTGAGGCGAAAGACCGTTTTTCCTGTCGATTCATCTTTGCGGTTACAAGCAGAAAAAACAACCGAAAATATCAGAAAAATTAATTTTAACAGGATATGATTGTTGGCATTAAATCGCATAGAAACGTTCAAATTTTTATCTTTGGCAAAATACTTAAAATGCATCAGAAAAGAATTATTTCCTTATTACCAGCCGCTACCGAAATTATTTGCGCTTTGGGTTTAGAAGAAAACTTAGTTGGTCGCTCGCATGAGTGCGATTTTCCCGAAAGTATTCAATCTGTGCCTATTTGTTCGGATGCGAAATTTATTTCTGGCTCCAACAGTGCCGAAATTGATGCGCAGGTAAAGGAAATTTTAACCGATGCCCTATCTATCTATAAAATTGATAAAGATTTGATTCAGTCTTTGAAACCTGATGTGGTAATTACCCAAGATCAATGTGCGGTTTGTGCGGTTTCAGAAAAAGATGTGGAAAATGCTTTGAGCGATTTACTGGTCAACGATACCCAATTGATTTCTTTGTCGCCCAATACTTTGGATGATATTTTAAGGGAGATTAAAGAAACGGCTTCGGCTTTAGGTGTTGAACAAAAAGGAGATCAGGTGGTTGAAGATTTACAGGAACGCATTGACTTGGTAAAGCATAAGCTTAAATTTTTTCCAGATAAACCAACTGTGGCTGTGATTGAGTGGCTTTCTCCATTGATGATTGCCGGCAACTGGATTCCGGAGTTAGTAGAAATTGCCGGTGGAAAACCTGTTCTGGCAGAAAACGGCAAGCATTCTCCTTTTATAGACTGGCAACAGATTTACGATGAAAATCCTGATATAATTGTAGTTGCAAACTGTGGTTTTACCATTAACAGAAGTCTGCAAGAAATAGATTTGTTACTGAACCAGCCCGGCTGGCGAGATTTAGCAGCTATAAAAAACAATAGGGTTTACATTGTTGACGGCAACGCTTATTTTAACCGCAGCGGACCAAGAATTGTGGACACCATTGAAATTTTGGCAGAAATAATTACTCCGAAGTATTTATCTTTTGGGTATGAGGGGGCTGGGTGGATAAAGTTTGAGAGTTAAACTTTTTATTAAACAGTAAATCTATTTTCACCCTCTAACAAGGAAATCATTTAGACTATTATGGCAAAAGAAACTCCTATTATTAATATTTTGACTTATCAACTTCCCTTTGAATTGAGTAATCAAATATACAACGAGTTTCAAAACAGACTAAAAGAAGCACAATTTCTAATTGACACATATAAAACCTACGCTCCGCTTAGAGATGATAAAAAGTCTGTTGAACTTTTTCTCGCACTTTCCATTTTCCATAGAAGAGTAATTACAAACTTAGATGGTGCTGTAAAATTTTATGGTACAGTTACCAGAAAAAATGAAACAAATACCGTAAGAATAGGAACCTACGATTTAACAGCTGAAGAAAAAAATAAAATATTAGCAGTTGTAATCAACTACAACAGATTGTTAACCCAATTCTCAATTCCTGCTACTGTTATGGAGTATTATGAAACCAGAGATTTTTTAAAGAAATTGATAACTTTAAAACTAATTTTAAATAATGTCAACAGAGAAGGTAAAGGAGGAGAAAATCAAGAAAACGAGGAAGACCTCCCCTTTTAAAGATTTTGAACTTTTCGAAAAGGAAATTCAAGATTTCGCAAACAAATATAAAACTACTGTCGTAAATCAGGCGAAACGAATTAGTGATTATTTCGAAATGGCTTGTTTTAATTATGTCGTAAGATTTTATGAACTAAATGGGTATCAATTAAATGTCAAGAATCTCCAATCAAAAAAATACAGGTATAAATGTTCTCCATCAGGAATTCAATCTAATTTTTCACATTTTGAAGCTTCAATCAACGTTGGCCAAAAGACTTTCAATTTTGAAATTCAACATAATCTAGCGGTTCAAAGCTCCCAAGATTTGAATTTATTTACCTCTCCGGATATTTCAATAATAGAAACAGGTAAAGTCAAATACACTAAAAGCTATTACGATACTAAAACAACGTTTTCATACGTTGAAAACAAGAATTTTTTATCTTTTTGTGAAGTCAAACAATTCAACCCATTTCCAGAGTTATTAT
>JBBSTQ010000393.1:0-3553 GCA_038235745.1 Sphingobacteriales bacterium | reverse complement strand
AGCGAAAATTGCCACTTTTGCGTTTAGCGTGTCGAAAATAGTTTCTACCAATAATAAATCGGAGCCACCATCTACCAAACCACGTACTTGTTCGTAATAGGCGGCTTCTAACTCGTCAAAAGAAACTGCTCTGTAACCAGGATCGTTCACATCTGGCGACATGGAAAGCGTACGATTTGTTGGACCCACTGCTCCCGCAACAAAACGTGGTTTTTCTGGATATTTTAAATTGTATTCCGCAGTTACTTCTTTTGCGATTTTTGCACCTTCGTAACTCAGTTCATAGGACAAATCTTCCATGCCGTAATCTGCCATGGAAATACGTTGCGTACTAAAAGTATTGGTTTCTATGATATCTGCGCCAGCATCTAAATATTTTGCGTGAACGGCTTTAATAACGTCGGGGCGAGTGATGTTCAACAAATCATTATTTCCTTTAACATCGGAAGGGTGATCTTTAAAACGCTCGCCACGGAAATCCTCTTCAGATAGTTTGTACTGCTGAATCATGGTTCCCATTGCACCATCTATCACTAATATTCTTTTCTCTAATTCTTTTCTGATATCCATGTTTTAAGTATCAAGTAGTTAGTAGCAAGTATTTTAGAATCAAGTATTCAGTATCAAGAACTTGAAATGAGAATACTCATAAATCGTTTAGTACTTTAATCGTAAAAAACGTTAAACTCTAAGAGCATCCACAATGCAAATGTCTTGTGTCTTGACTCTTATGTCTTGCTACTAATTAAAGCTTTAGGGAAAAGTCGGGATGGTTTGTTAGACTTTCACTTATCTTCCCCATTATAATTTGGGATAGAATTTAGCACCTTATTTTAAACAGGTTGCTAAGACTTCGCAGGGTCTAATCCCTCCGTCTTTCTCTATAAGCGAGGGCAAAAGTCGGGATATTTTTAATGAAAAGCAAATGGCGCTGGAAAATGAGAATTCTGTGGCTTTACTATTTCACTAGTTCGCCTTTCTTAACCGTCAACACATCCTGCCCGGTTGCGTCGCCCTGTTCTTGCAGTTTGCCAAAAGCAGCAGAACTGGCGTAATCAACAATATCCTGAGGTTGGCTTTTATTGTAAAACCCATAAATTAAACCTGCCATAAAACAGTCGCCACTACCCGAGCGGTCAACAACGCCTTCGCAGTTGAACTCTTGCGATTGATAAGATTTACCGTCTGTAAATAAACTGGTGTAGTATTTTAATTCGTTGGCGTCGCTATCAAACCTAAAAGTATTGGCTACACTTTTTACTTTGGGGAATTTTTGGATGATTTCTTTAGACGTAAGCTCGGCATGAGCCAGATAATCTTCTCTCTTGCCTTTGCGGTGGATATTTTCATCAATACTTATCCCTAACAAACTATTTGCCGACCAGATATTGCCCATTACCACATCGCAATGCTCAATCAGTTTTGGCATTATTTCAATAGGCTGTTTGCCGTATTTCCAAAGTTTAGAGCGGTAGTTCAAATCGCAGGAAATGGTAATCCCTTTTTTTGATGCCGCTTCTATGCCTTCTAAACAAACATCTGCGACGCTTTCATTCAATGCGGGACTTATTGCTGTGAAGTTGAACCAAGAAACATCTCTGAGGACTTTATCCCAATCAATCATTCCACGTTTTAACTCCGAAAACGAAGAATGAGAACGGTCGTAAACCATACTGCCTTTTAAATCGGCACCACGCTCTAAATAATAAACGCCAATTCGGTCTCCGGTAAATAAAATGGAGGATGTAAAAATGCCTTTGTAATCCAAATAATCAACCACATGGCGACTCATAAAATTGTCTGGCAACGCGGTGCAATAACGCACCGGAACATTCCAACCGGCGAGTGCTGTGGCCGCGTTTGCTTCTGCACCGCCCATGTAAAGTGTAAACGGATTATTTTCTGAGTTTGGGTCGTTGATTGGTGATGGCGATACTCTTAATAATAACTCGCCGAAACAAAGGACTTTTTTCATGGTGTTGTATTATTGTACTTCGGAATGTGTAAGTGATTTTGGTTTTTGTTTGTAAAAGACTGGTGTTAATGAAATACGCCCATGCCGTTATGTCGAGATACGAGACATCTCACTCGAAAAGTGGCCATGCAACTAACGAATATCGCATGGCAACCTATTTGTGAGATGTTTTCCCAAAGGGATGGCTGTGCCACGTTAGCACTCAACATGACGGGGTTTGCTATTTCCACGGCGTCATGTCGAGGAACGGAGACATCTCACTCTAAAAGTAGCCATCGATTTGTGAATTCTGCATGGCAACCTACTTGTGAGACCTCTCGTCCGCTAGCTATCGGACCCTCGACGTGACGATAAACTCTACAACCCAAAATATTCTTTAGCGTTGTTATAACAAATATCACTCACAATCCCACCAATCCATTTTTCATCGTTCGGAACTTGTCCGTTTTCCATTTCGCTACCTAAAATATTGCACAAAATTCTTCTGAAATACTCATGACGAGGGAAAGAAAGAAAACTGCGAGAATCTGTTAACATCCCTACAAAAGTGCTTAACACACCCATGTTTGACAGGGAAGTCAATTGCTTTTCCATACCGTCTTTTTGGTCTAAAAACCACCAGCCTGAGCCATATTGCACTTTTCCTTTGATTTTGCCATCTGCAAAGTTTCCTATCATGGTTGCAAAAACGTCGTTATCGGCAGGGTTTAAGTTGTAAATAATCGTTTTAGTCAACTGATCATCCAAACTCAAATTACCTAAGAAGTTAGATAAGCTTTGTGCTTGCGAATAATCCCCAATAGAATCAAAGCCGGTATCAGGCCCAACTTTGCGCAACATTCCGTGGTTGTTGTTTCTAATCGCACCTAGGTGAAATTGTTGCACCCAACCTTTTTCGTGGTAAATTTTGCAAAGCGCTGTCAATACATATCCTGCGAAAGCATCGGCATCTGAATAATAGTCACTATCGCCTTTCAAAAACCTAGCAAATTCAGTTTTTTGCGCATCAGTTAAGCTTACTTTTGTAGGAATTTGGTTTACGCCGTGGTCAGAAATACTTGCACCATGTGCCTCAAAAAACTCAATCCGGTTACGTAAAGCCGCCAATAGAGACTCAACATCAGTGATTTCAACTCCTGAAACTAATGAAAGCTTTTTGATGTACTCGCGATAAGCAACGGCATCCTGCACCGCAAAAGATTTATCCGGACGAAAAGATGGCTTTACCTTAACCTCAAAATTTTGGTCTAGCAAAGATTTATGATGCTCCAAGGAATCCGTAGGGTCATCTGTTGTGCCCACCATTTTTACTTTGAATTTCTTCAACAGGCCTTGGGTAGAAAAATCATCTTGAGTCAATAACTGATTACCATGCTCATAAATTTCTTTTGCCGAATTTTCGTTCAAGAATTTGTTTACACCAAACGGATTTTTAAGCTCCATGTGGCTCCAATGAAACAATGGATTTCTTACCGTTGCTGGTACAATCTTCGCCCAAGCCATAAACTTCTCCTCATCAGAAGCATCGCCGGTAATAAAACGTTCATCCACTGCCAAAGTACGCATCGCCCGCCATTT
>JBBSTQ010000392.1:0-3560 GCA_038235745.1 Sphingobacteriales bacterium | reverse complement strand
TACCAAGTTTACTGGTGTTACAGGAACAGAAAAAACAATTCCTTGCGAAAGGGTTTTCTTAGCAATGGGCTTTTTGAATCCACAGTATGACGGAATGTTAAAACAGTTAGGCGTTACGCTTGATGGTCGTAAAAATGTTGACGCAGTTGAAGGGAAATATAAAACTAGCGTTGATAAAGTTTTTGCGGCAGGTGATATGCGCAGAGGACAATCTTTAGTTGTTTGGGCGATTTCAGAGGGTAGAGAAGCAGCTCGTAGAGTTGATGAATATTTAATGGGACATTCTTCTTTAGAAAGTAAGGATGCCATTGATGTTTTTGAAACTGCAGTTTAAAAAGCGAGTTATTAATAGAAGAAAGCGGTTCAACTTTTTGTTGAGTCGCTTTTTTTGTGCTTAAATTTCAAACTCCCAAACTTTAACAAATTTATCATCGCCTACAGATATTAAATTTGAACCATCACTACTCCAAGCTATATCGTTCACAGATAAAATGTGACCTTCTTTCGCTTTATCAATGCTTAAAGCCTTAAATAGGGAATAATCGTCTGCTCGCCAGATTTTAATTGATTTATCTCTACTTGCGGTTGCGAAAAATGGCTTGTTAGGATGAAAAGTTATTTGATAAATAGCAAAAAGATGTGCTGGAAATTTTTGTATTAAGGAGCAATCAAAAACATTGTAAATATTCAAATGCGCATCTCGTCCACCGGTAATCAATTTGCTTCCGTCTGGAGAAAAGCTTACTGAACCTACACCATTTGTATGAGCCTGAAATTCATGAATTAAAGTAAAATCATCCAAATTATAAAGCCTTACCTGTTCATCGTTGGAAACAGTTGCTAAAAGATTCGACTGACTGTGGACTGCTGTAGAACGAACTTTGGCCGTACCAGATTGAAATTGATGGACTAGTTCGTTTTCATTAGTCGAAAGAATAAAAACCAATCCTTTCTCTGTTGTGCAGACTAATTCTTCTTTGTGAGGAATATATTTAAGCGAAAAAATAGCCGATCCTAGACTAAGCGTTGTTTTTAGATTCGCTGTTTCTAAATCAAAAATCAGAAGGTTTCCATCGTTACAACCAGCATATAATATATTAAGCTCTGGAACAATTTCTAAAGCGTAAACGGTACGTTGAACATTTTTGAAAACTCGATTATGTGATTTGGTGTTTAAATCCCATTCTACAATACCTTTATCATTCCCTGCGGTATAAAAAACAGGCTCAGTAGAATGACTTATTACAGCATAAATTGGGTTGCTATGTCCGGATAGGGTAGTGGCCTTCATTAAATATGGAAATTACTATTGTGCAAAATCCTTCAACCTTACACCATTTACCTTATAAACTATTTATGTCGCGATTCTAAATTTTTGGCAATGTCAGTTAACGACAAGCCTTTTTCTTTAAGCAACACCAGTAGATGAAACACCAAATCAGAAGATTCATTTATTAGATCGGTTTCTGTTTCAGCTAATGCTGCAATAACGGTTTCAACGCCCTCTTCGCCAACTTTTTGCGCAATTTTGTTTAAGCCTTTCTCTCGTAAACTGTTAACGTATGATTTGGTGGTCGGATTTTCGTACCTGTCTGTAATTATATTCTCTAACTCGAAGATAAAATTTTGGTTGTAGGAGGTTTTAAAACAACTTCTTGAACCGGTATGGCAAGTTGGCCCAACTGGTTTGGCTTTAATCAATAAAGTATCGTTGTCACAATCTATACTGATGGATTTTACATGTAAGAAATTACCACTTTCCTCGCCTTTAGTCCATAAGCGATTCTTGGTACGAGAAAAAAACGTTACTTTTTGTTCTTGTTCTGTTTTTTGAAAGGCTTCCTCATTCATGTAACCTAACATCAAAACTTCTAATGTTTGTTCATCTTGAATGATAACTGGTACCAGCCCATTGTTTTTTGTAAAATCTATGTTCACTGTTAAAATGTGTTTTTATTTGATATTAAACTCAATGTATCATTCCAATTTTCGATAATATGATTGAAACCACAAAACTATCTATTAATTTTTGAGTTAATGCAATTAATGCGATGGTAATGTCTGTGGCTTTAAACTAACATTTGACAAGCTATCAGAATTTAAAACAGGATTCAGGATTTTAATCAAGTGCATATCTGCTAAGCCTTCTAGAATTTTTCTAGCTTTCGGATTAATGATTTCAATAGTTAATAATTCCATAGTTAAAGGTAACAATTAAAGCCTTATTTCTATCTGTTGGTCTTTCAATAATTGTTTCAGTTCCGGAATAAGTATCTCCCCATAATGAAAAACAGAAGCTGCCAAAGCTGCGTCAACATCGCTTTTCTGGAAAACATCCACAAAATCCTGACTACTACCCGCACCGCCCGAGGCAATTACAGGAATAGAAACCATATCATTGATTTGCTTTAAAAGCGCATTATCGAAACCCGATTTTGTGCCATCTTTATCCATAGAAGTTAGCAGAATTTCGCCAGCACCACACTCTTCTGCATTTTTGATCCATTGTTGTGTTTGTAGTTCTGTAGCAATTCTGCCGCCGTTTAAATGAACAAAATCGCCGTGAGCTAAATGTTTGGTGTCAACTGCTAAAACAACAAATTGAACCCCAAATGCTTTGGCTAAATCGTTTATTAATTGTGGATTTCTTACAGCAGCAGAATTAATCGAAATTTTATCAGCACCTGCGTTTAGTAAGGCTTCAGCGTCTTTTAATTCGCTAATACCTCCGCCAATTGTAAACGGAATATTGATTTGCCTAGCAACGGATTTTACCATTTCTATGGTCGTTTTTCGCTTCTCGTGAGTTGCTGTGATGTCTAAAAAAACGAGTTCGTCTGCACCTTGATTAGAATATTGCCAGGCCAACTCGACAGGATCTCCAGCATCACGTAAGTCAACAAAGTTAATGCCCTTTACTGTTCTACCGTCTTTTACATCTAAACATGGAATGATTCTTTTACTTAACACAATAGAAATTAGATTGAAGACAACTTATGCAAATTCCAATTTTTGATTTCTTCAATTGAAATCCTCTTTTCGTAGATAGCTTTTCCAACCACACAAGATTCAATTTTGTGGTTATTCAGTTCTTCAATATCTGCCATTGAACTTACGCCACCAGAGGCGATTAGCTTGATGAAAGGGGAGTGACCCAACAATTTTTCGTACAACTCAACCCCTGCACCGCCTAGTTTTCCGTCCTTGTTAATATCAGTACATAAAAAACGGAAGAAACCTAATTGTAGACATTTATCAACATAATCCATCAGTTTAATAGGAGAGCTTTCCATCCATCCAGAATATTTTATGACTTCGTCTAAAACATCAATCGCCACAACCACTTGGTCAGAGCTTTGTGTTTTATTACTTAACTCTTTACTGAGCTCTTCTAAAAAAGAAGGATTGGTTATGGCTTGTGTTCCCACAATTACCCGTTGAATTCCAGAGTCAAGTAATTCCTTAACTTTATCAATACTTCTGATGCCACCGCCGTATTGCACTTTCATATCGGTTTTTTTGATGATATCAGCGAGGTATTTTTGATTGCTAAAGTCTCC
>JBBSTQ010000391.1:0-3579 GCA_038235745.1 Sphingobacteriales bacterium | reverse complement strand
TTGCCACAGTTACGTAGGTTACGTTATCTGAAGAACGTTGAACCTCAAATCTATCGTTTCTAGCTTCAGAAGCAGTTGACCAAGATAATTTAGCTTGGTTGTTTGAAGCTGATGCATTGAAAGAAGTTAGAGAAACTGGAAGAGTTGTTACGCTGTAAGTAAATTTAGCTTGACCTTGAGCACCCAGAGATTGTGGCTTACCAGTTCTACTACCGTTAGTTCCCGTACCAATAACCTGACCACCAGCAGCTCCACTACCGCCGCCACCAGGAGCAGTTCCAGGAAGCCCTGTTTGATTGTTATTGTTAGTCTCGCTTCTAGTTACGGACACACCACCAGCGCCACCGTTAGCGCCAGCGCCACCTGCCCCACTAGTAATTGCAACTGCGGTATTACTACCGCTTCCTCCTGAAACACCAGACTGTATATTACCAGCACCACCAGATCCACCAATACCGGCGCCACCATTTGGCGATACACCTCCGGGCCCACCACCCAGCGCTTCTAACGCAGCTGGGAATGCCACACCATTAACACTAGTAACATTAGATGGTTGTCCTGTCACACCAGGAGTTCCATTACCTGGCGTCACAGTGGTTGAGGCTACAGAACCATTATAAACATCACCAGGTACAACGCTTATGACATATTTAGAGTAACCACCACCACCACCGCCACCGCCTGCATAAGATGAAGTACCGTCGCTTGTTGGGCCAATACCAGCGCCGTTTCCACCAGCACCCCATAATTCTACGGTCAATGAGTTTTGATTATCAGGGACTGTATTTGTAAAAGCACCTGGGGTGGTAATTGTACCATCCTGCGCAAACACATTAGATCCACAGAAAGTTGCAACCGCGATTGCTAAGGCTGATAATTTAATCCCACGCTTAATTGAAGCGCTAGAAAGATTGTTTTGTAAATTTTTTAACATAATAAATGGTTTTATAATTAGATTTATGAGAGCAATTTAAGAGGATTTAATCAAACAACTGTCCTGTTCTGTCCTGTAATTAAGAAAAAGATGATTTTATTTTTAGATTTTTTCATAAAAAAAGAGGCGTTGCGCCCCTTCTCTATTAATCTTCTGACTCACTAACTATTTCTTAGCTTTTTCTTCTTTTTCGTAAGCCTTCCATTTCGAAACTTTTTCTGCTCCGATAATGCCTGTTAATTCTTCATCATACGCCTTGAATCTAATTCCAAACTTAGGGCGAAAAACTTTGACATCTTCTCCGCTATTTCTGATTGCGGCAATATCTTTAAGCTTCACCACTTCCGCTTTGTAAACTTTATCTGCTTCTTCGGGAGTTAGAGAAAGAACTTCCGTCATTTTAACAGTGGTTTCTTTAGCAATAGTTTCAAATCTGCCTTGAGCTGACGCCAATACGGGCATCAGAAATAATAAAAATAATAACCTTTTCATTTTTTTTAATTTTTAGCTTTTATAAATTGATTGATACACTAAACTAATGCTTCTACTTTAGATAGCTGTCCTGTACTGTCCTGAATTAGCTTAGTTTTTATGTAATTTGTATGTTACGGTGCTACCAGCCATTCCACCGGTCGGTAAAGTTATATTTATTGAGGTTTTTCCTTCTGAAATGGTAGTGTTATTGTTTTTGTAAGATCCGTTGAGCTTCAGATTCACAGCGGTAAGCTGATGTGTAGGGTCAGAAACAGAGAGTTCCAATTCGTTTCCTTGCGTAGTTAACATTAGTAAACATGGTTGATCAACAGTAATTCCGCCAAAAATATTTGCTGTTCCGGCTTTATAAAATACGATTCCTGCTATTTTACCATCGGTAGAAACAACAACCTGCTTATCTGTTTCATTAGTGATTTTAAAATATGGTTTCGAATTCAGACTTTTCATTTTGTTTTCCGTAGCATTTGGCACTAACACGTATTGGTATTTTGCATCTTTCGGTCTTTTTCCATGGTTTAGCCACAGACTAAATATATCGGCTTTTTCATTTTTATCCTCGTAACGTTGCGCTACTTTATACCAAGAACCGGTTACGCTTTTAGCAGAAAGCTCCAAGTTGCCACCATCCGGAAACAGATATCCTATATTATCATGAAGCAACCAGCTTGGATTCTCAAATGTATTATCTCCAGAAACTTTACTAACGCTGTTGTTTGAAGAAACTAATACATCTCCTTTTAAATGCGCTTGGTTAATTGATGTAGTTACGTTAAAACTGGTATCGGCATTAATGCCATTGCCCAAGCAAACAATTTGATCATCAAACATGAACCAAGATTTGTTGGCTTGTAAACCTCCTCTATCATATTGCAAAACGGCAACTCCATTTTTACCATCCGTCACTCCGCCTACAAAATCTCCTTTAATTTTATAGCCCCAGGCATTAGAAATAGGAATTGGTGCTTTATCTTGAACAATGGTTGTGCCCGGTAGTTTTTTCCAGTCCCAAAAAGGAAAAATATTTTCGTACTCTTGGTCAGTTTGGTACAGCAAAGTCATCCCGCTACCTAAATGATAGCCAAGCATGTTTTCAAAGTTCACAGTTTCGTAACCGCTCACTCTGCTGGATGACATTTTGATGGAAAAAAGATAGTTTGGTGTACGTTGAACGTGATAATCTGAATTCCAGAAATGTTTGTTTCCTGTGAGGCTTTTGTAATCTGTGGCTTTTAGGTAGCAATCTGCGTAAGTTGGGTTTAGCTTTGCCAAGTCGCGGAAATAACCCATTAGATTTTCACGCTTTTTTACCAATTCGTCTTTAAACATGTGCCGACCGCTGGCCGCAATGTCGAAAGATTTTTTGAAAACAACCCATTGCATGCCATCCAATGCGTAGTTGCGTAGAATAGACATTTTAGCTTCGTCAAATGCGAAAGGTGTATTTCTTAAAACTGCAATCCACTTGATCATGTTATCTAAGTACGACAAACCATAATTTCCTTGTTGTAACATTACGCCATGCTCATGGAAAGTATTGTCGGGATTTATGCCCAAACCGGTAGAGACTTTAAGTTCGCCTTGGATCGCTTTGGCTGCGATAGCAACGCTATCTACGTTGCGTAACAACAAAGATTTTAGCATTACATTGCCAGCCAGCCAAACTTTGTTTTGACCGCCCATCCCAATTTTTGAACGGTTTAAAAGTACCACTCCATTTGCAATCTGTTGATTGGAGAGTTCATTTTCCATTACCAATAAAATTGGCGCCAATGCTTGCGGAATTCCAATTTGCGGATACCACCAGTTTGGACTTACGAAGTCGTTTTTTAACCAGTAATCTAGTGCTAAATTGATTTTGCTCAAGACTGCTTTATCCTTGTAAAAAGGATTGTCTTTTTTGAGGTAGGCCTTACAAAGAATCTGTAAATTTTCTAAATGTTCAATCACTGGCCATCTGCCTCTTTGTTTGCTACTGTATTCTATGCCTGGCCAAACTCCTTTTGCGCTTATGGTTTCTGTTAATTTTTGAGTTGTGGGAATATTTATAGAATCCTGTAGAAAATAATTGAGCAAATTGTTTTTCATCTGCACCAATTCTTTTGGGTAGGGTTTACTTGTTTGGGCAAATGTTGAGAATGCGCAGAATATGG
>JBBSTQ010000390.1:0-3609 GCA_038235745.1 Sphingobacteriales bacterium | reverse complement strand
TGTGCAGCTTCTGGCGGAAAATCGTTACTGTTGCTTGATGAAGAACCGACAGTGAAATTATTGGTTTCCGACAACCGAGAATCCAGTTTGGAAAACTTAAAAGAAAGATTTTTTCTGGCGGGAATTAAAGGTTACCAACGTAAAGTGTTAGACTTAACTCAAAATCAAGATTTGCTTTTACATGATTATGAGTTCGACGGAATTATTTTGGATGCACCTTGTAGTGGTTCTGGAACTTGGGGGCGTACGCCAGAAACAATTACCTCATTTACAGATAGTAAAATTAAGTTTTACACAGAGTTGCAACGAAAAATCGCAAAAAATGTGATAAAGTATTTAAAGCCAAATAAGCCACTTATTTATATTACCTGTTCTGTATTTAATGCAGAAAACGAAGATCAGGTTAAATGGTTGTGCAAAAGCTTTAACCTTAAAGTGGAAAGCCAAAAATTAATTGAAGGCTACCACGCTAAGGCAGACACACTATTTGTAGCAAGATTAATAAAACAATAGTTTGAAACATTTTTGTGGCTTTGTTGTTGTACAATTTAACTGATTGAAAACCGTTGCGCAAATAATTGCGTAAGTAGGTAAAACATTCAAAAACTAAAAAACAACAAAACATGAAAAAGACATTTTTAAGCTTAGTAATGGTTGCCGCTTTAATCGGAACTACATTTACAGCTTGTAACAACAACAAAACCGCTGACGAAAATGCAGATTCTATTGCTATGGATTCTATGTCTATGGATAGTGAAGGTGTAATGGTTGGTGGAGCAATGATGGTTCCTTCTAAGAATATCGTTGAAAACGCAGCAGGTTCTAGCGAGCACACAACTTTAGTTGCAGCGGTTACCGCAGCAGATTTAGCAGAAACTTTAAGCGGAACAGGTCCATTCACAGTTTTTGCGCCAACAAATGCAGCTTTTGATGCTTTACCAGCAGGAACAGTTGATGGTTTATTGAAGCCAGAAAACAAAGGCGATTTAACTAAAATTTTAACTTACCACGTAGTTGCAGGTTCTTACAAGGCTGCTGACTTAACAGACGGTATGGAATTAACAACTGTTGAAGGCGAGAAATTGAAAGTTTCAGTTAAAGACGGAATGGTAATGGTTGGTGGTGCTAACGTTACAACTGCAGATGTACTCTCTAGCAACGGAGTTACACATGTAATTGATGCGGTTTTAATGCCAACAATGTAAGATATTCAATTTTTTTTGTAGATTAATTTAGCAAAGCCCTATCCAGCAATGGATGGGGTTTTGTTATTTTTAATATTCTGTCTTTGATAGGATTTGTTTTTTAAAAAGCCGAACCCGCGTACCTAAGCCCGATTGAAGCGACATCTTTTTTGTGCATCTGAGCTTAGCTTAAGAATAAACAAAAAAATACAGCGGAAAGCGGGGACTGCCACTCTTTAAAAGCTAAGCCCTTCGCTTTCAAAAAATCAAACGCTATCACATTCAGATTTATTTAGCGAGCTCAAAAAGAAATTATTGAATAGTATCTATAGCTCTACTGATTTCATTTTTGAAATACGATGGATTTGAACGCATTTAACCGCAGTATCTCAAATCTAAAACCTAGTTGCCAATAAGACCTAAAAATTTATCAACACAGGTGGTCTATATGCCTTTAATTGTTAACTTCGCAAAACAGTTTTTTTAAATTGTTCCAATTTAGATTTTTAAACAGAATATGGCTGAAGAAACAGATCAGAACGAGGGATTGCAACACGACAAAATCATCAAAATAAATATTGAGGAGGAAATGAAATCGGCTTACATCGATTATTCGATGTCGGTTATTGTTTCTAGAGCTTTGCCAGATGTAAGAGACGGTTTAAAACCCGTTCACCGCAGGGTGCTTTATGGTATGCTTGATTTAGGTTTGGCCAGCAACAAGCCTTATAAAAAATCTGCCCGTATTGTGGGTGAGGTTTTAGGAAAGTACCACCCACACGGTGATAGTTCCGTTTATGACACCATGGTGCGTATGGCACAGCCTTGGTCTTTGCGCTACCCCTTAGTGGATGGGCAAGGTAACTTTGGGTCTATTGATGGTGATTCACCCGCTGCAATGCGTTATACCGAGGCTCGTTTCAAGAAAATGGCCGAGGAAATGTTAGCGGATATCAACAAAGATACTATTGACTACCGTTTAAACTTTGATGATTCCTTACAAGAGCCAACAGTTTTACCTTCAAAATTCCCTAACCTTTTGGTTAACGGAGGATCTGGTATTGCGGTAGGGATGGCTACAAATATGGCACCACACAACCTTTCTGAGGTGATTGACGGTATCGTAGCGTACATCGGGAATAACGATATTGAGATTTCTGAGTTGATGCAACACATTAAAGCTCCGGATTTCCCGACAGGTGGTATTATTTACGGGTACGAAGGTGTTAAAGATGCTTTTGAAACCGGTAGAGGCCGTGTGATGATGCGTGGCGTTGCCGAAATTGAAACTTTACCGAACGACAGAGAGCGAATTATTGTGAGCGAAATACCTTATCAGGTAAACAAGGCCATGATGATTGAGCGTACCGCCGATTTGGTTAACGATAAAAAAATTGAAGGTATTTCTGAGATCAGAGATGAATCTGATAGAGATGGAATGCGTGTTGTTTATGAAATTAAACGCGATGCAAACGCAGCCATTGTTTTAAACAATCTTTACAAACACACTGCACTACAAACTTCTTTTAGTGTAAACAACATTGCGTTGGTAAAAGGCCGACCAATGATGCTGAACCTGAAAGATTGTATCAGGCATTTTGTGGAACACCGCCATGAGGTTGTAGTAAGAAGAACCAAATATGAATTAGCTGAAGCACAAAAACGAGCCCATATTTTAGAAGGCTATTTAATTGCTTTAGATCATATAGATGAAGTAATTAAATTGATTAGAGCTTCGCAAACGCCAGATGAGGCTCGCGAAGGTTTAATAGCGAAGTTTGCCTTGTCTGATTTACAAGCAAGAGCAATTTTAGATATGACGCTTCGTCGTTTAACTGGTCTTGAAAGAGACAAGATTAAAGACGAGTATGATGAATTGATGAAGACCATCGATTACTTAAACTCCATTTTAGCTGATGAAGGTTTGCGTATGCAGATCATCAAAGATGAATTGGCAGAAATGAAAGAAAAGTACGGTGATGAGCGTAGAACTCAGATTGTACACTCGGCAGCAGAAATGATGACCGAAGATTTCATTGAAGATGAGGAAGTGGTAATTACTATTTCTAGAGAAGGTTACATCAAAAGAACCGCCTTAACAGAATACCGTACCCAAGGCCGTGGAGGAAAAGGAAGTTTAGGTTCTAACTCTAGAGACAACGATTTTATAGAATACATTTTTGTAGCATCAAACCATAATTACCTGTTGTTCTTTACGGATAAAGGAAAATGCCATTGGTTGAGGGTGTTTGAAATACCGGAAGGCTCACGTACCAGTAAAGGAAGAGCAATCCAAAACATTATTAATGTTGATAAAGATGAACGTATAAAAGCGTACATAAAAGTGGTAAACTTAAAGGATCAGGAGTATCTGGAAAATAACTTTATCATTATGTGTACCAAAAAAGGTACTATCAAAAAAACC
>JBBSTQ010000389.1:0-3611 GCA_038235745.1 Sphingobacteriales bacterium | reverse complement strand
TTCATGATTACAATTTAATGTTTAACGAAAGATTGTAGAAACGTGATTTCGGAAAAGAACCATTATCAACACCGGCAGATAAATTACCGTTAGAGCTCACTTCAGGGTCATAACCAGTGTAAGAACCCCAAGTAACTAAATTTTGTGCGCTAATTCCTAAGCTAGCATTCTTCATGCCGAATCTTGTACTGAATTTAGTAGGTATTTTGTAACCTAAAGAGATGTTTTGCAACCTGATAAACGAACCGTCTTCAACAAATCTTGAAGAAATAGCATAATTCTCCATAGGATCCGTTTTTACCAAACGAGGTACATCTGTAACATCTCCTTGTTGCCTCCAACGTCTTAACTGGTCAGTTGAAAAGTTGGCATCAAACTGGTAACTGTCCTGCGTTCTTTTTATAGCGTTGAAAACATCGTTGCCAATAGAGTAGTTAAAAAACACGCCTAAACTAAAATCTTTGTACTCAAACGTATTTTGAAACCCACCAAAATATTTTGGATTTGGGTCACCAATTATTTGCAAATCGTCGTCGTTTATAACACCATCACCATTTAAGTCTTGGTACTTAACGTCACCACCTTTGTAGATAGGCCCATTGGCAGATCCTCTTCTATATTGAGAAACTGTATTTCCATTCTGGTCAACTTGATAAATATTGTCCTCATCTCTGGCATAAACGCCCAAAGCTTTCAGCCCGTAAAAAACACCCACAGGTTGGCCAACTCTTGCCAAACTTGTTGCATTTGGACGGTAATCCTGTCCTCTAGGTAATTCCGTCACTTCGTTCCTGTTTAAACCGAAGGTTACAATGCTGCTCCATTTAAATGGTTTTTCAATGATGATACCATCCAATTGAAAATCAAAACCGTTATTTTTAAGCGCTCCAAAGTTAAAAGGTATGGAGTTAAAACCGGTTTGACTTGGAATTTGAACGTTGAACAACAAATCTGAAGTATTTTTTGAATAATAATCAACCGTTAAGTTAACCCGACCTTGCAAAAATTGCAAATCAACACCAATATCAAGTTGATTTGTTGTTTCCCATTTAAGGTCTCGATTACCTAAAGTACCCTGAACAATAGCTGGGCGACCTAAATAAGTATCTTGTTTGGTCAAAATTGCTTGTGTGGCGTAATTGCCAATACCTTGGTTACCGGTAACACCGAAGCCAACTCTCAACTTACCGTCTGTTAAAAACTTCTTGCCTTTCAAGAAATCTTCTTCAGTAAATCTCCAACCTGTGGATATGGATGGAAAGTACGCAAATCTATTATCTTCTGGAAAACGTGAGGAACCATCCTGCCTAAGCAAAGCTGAAACAATATACTTTGACTTGTAGTTGTAGTTTAACCTTGTAAAATAAGAGATAATTCTACTTTCACTTTCGCGTTGGTCAAAAGAACTGATTCTACCAGCACCGCCAATGGTAGGAATATTATCATCAACAAAATTTACGCCGCGAAACCTGTTAGATCTATCGGTAAAGTTTTCTAATGACTGACCCAATAAAAAGTTAATATTATGCTTTTTATTGAAACTTTTGGTATAAGTCAACGTGTTCTGATTGGTAATGTCCGTTCCAGTAGCTGGACTGTAGTCTGCAAACACCTCTTTCCCATCAACCTCGAAAGAAGACGGAAAAAAGTAACTGGTTTCTGTATTGCTATGGTCAATACTTACGCTGGTTCTAAAATCTAAACCTTCCGCAATGTTGAAAGTAAGCTCTTGCTTACCCAGCAAACGGGAACGCTTAATTCCATTTTTGGTATAGATAGCCTGTGCATAAGGGCTAATTTTAGTGTTTTCGAAAAGTGGAATAACGTCGCCTGTGATCGGATCAAACGGATTAAAGATTGGCAACGTGATCAAATAACGAAAAATCACACTGCCTATTCCGCCACCTGTATTTAAACGATCGTAATTGTAACTGCTAATATTGAAGTTGGTAGCTCCTGAAATTCTTTTAGATACTTTGTAGTTTAACCTTGCTGTACCTGTTATTTGCTTATAGTCAGTGCCTATTACTACAGGTTTTAGATCTCTATAGCCCGCACTTACAAAATAGCTCATAGAATTATCTTTGGATGAACCGCTCACACTTACATCTGCTTTATATTGTAACGCACTGCGGTACATTATATCTTGCCAATTTTGTGTGTTTCTGTAGTAAGGATGCAAAGAGTCAATTACAGATTCTTTTGTAGTCGGTCTTCCAGTATTATTGAAAATTGCTTCTGAATAGGCCTCTCTAAATTGCGGGCCGTTTAAGATTCCGATTTTACGAGAAATGCCTACAAGACTGCTGTTTAAAGAGAAATTTATAGATGGCTCAGCACCAGAGCCTGTTTTTGTAGTGATTAAGATTACCCCGTTAGACGCCCTTGAACCATAAATGGAAGCAGATGCCGCATCCTTTAAAACTTCGATGGATGCAATATCAGACGGGTTAATATCAGCTAAAGGACTAAAACCCGCACCATCTTCTGCCGAACTAAATGTATCATTGTTGACCGGCACACCATCAATAATAATTAAAGGGGAGCTGTCTCCGTTTACGGATGAAACTCCACGTAAGTTAAAAGTAGCACCAGAACCTGGCTCGCCGGATTCGGTTGTGATTTGCAACCCGGCAATTTTACCTTGTAAACTGGTATTTAAGTTACCACCAGCAAATGAATCAATCTGATCTGCTTTAATGGAGCCAATAGAACCGGTTACTTCGCTTCGTTTTTGTGTACCGTAACCCACAACCACCACTTCGTTTAGGCTATTTAATTCTTCTTCTAAAGTAACACTAATTGTTGGGCTTGAGGCCACACGCTCAGCGTTAGAAAAGCCGACAAACGAGAATACTAAAACCGCTTTGTTATTGGGAACTTGAATAGTGTAAGAACCATCAATCGAAGTTTGGGTAGAAACAGTACCACCTTTTACTTTAACGGCAACGCCTGGTAACGTTTCGCCTCTAGCATCTTTTACCACACCCTTAATCACCGATTCCTGCGCCAACAATGTGCCAGCCGAAAATAATGTGATTAGCACAAATACACCCAACAGGCGTTTTATGCGCCAATTCTGTAAAACTGAAATCATAAAAATTTATAAGTTAATTGGTTAATGATTGTTTGAAAAAAACGTCTTTCGATTTGAATAATTAGGTGATCATATTACCCGACCGTTCGCAACGAAGTTTTCAAATAAACAATTGAGTCAAATGTAGGGCTTTTGTAGCTTTGGCAAACAGGTTGTTTTTATCAAATAACCCCTGTAAATCTTTCTTGCCTTTTGCTGGTACGGACTGATAGTCAAATTTAAATTATTGGTTCAACTTTCTTTAAACAAATAATTTTGCGACAAAAACCCTGTTTATTGGAACCATATGACAGGGACGGAAACCAAACATCATCCCTACCTTAGTTGCATACCAATTGTGATTTCCACACAGGCAGTTTTTCATTAAAAGATGTGTTTCTAAAAATGCTACGCATATTTTAAAAACCTATTGTAATATGACTAAAAAAATTACTAAAGTAGTTAGTGTAGCTTCATTAACGTTTCTTTGTACACTGATCTCATTTTTTGGATTAGCGCAAAATATCACATCGTT
>JBBSTQ010000388.1:0-3627 GCA_038235745.1 Sphingobacteriales bacterium | reverse complement strand
TAACCAAATATAATTACCGTTAGAATGTCTTAAACGATGTACGCAGCTTTCAGTAGAGCCTGGGTTGCCGGCAACGCGTTGCATTAACGCACTCACCATTATTGAGTCATCCGGATGAATGAAGTCAATCAGTGAAGTTTCACTAAGTTCATCTCTACTCCACCCGTTAATATGCTCAGCAGCTGGGCTCCGGTACAACACATTAAATTGTGCGTTAAAAAGAGTGACGGCCCAACTGCTATGCTCAATTATTTCTTGAAAAGCAAAGCACCCATCGTTTAACTTATGCGTCATAAACAGTTCTATATATTGGTCATCTACGAAAATTAGAACAGGGAAACCTATAATTGGCTGGTTTCATTTTTCGTCTCGATTAAATATACCAAAAAATTAAAAAGCAAGCAATTTTTTTTTTGAGTACTAACGATTGTAAAGTTTCGAACCAATCATTTACTTTTTAGTTATTCGCTTCATCGTTTTTTACTATTATTTTCTAAAGAACATCACAAAAGCACATCCTTCATCCGCTCCGCACTCTACCTCAATTTTACCACCTGAGGCGTTAATGATTTTGCGAACCAAGTATAGACCTATGCCGGTACCTTCTGCTACTGTATTAGCCCTAATATATTTTTTAAAAATGTTCTCCATTTCGTCTTTCGCAATGCCAATACCGTTGTCTTTTATCGTTAGTACGATAAAATCATCTTTTTGTTCCGACTTAATGTTGATTTTTAGTATTCTATCTGGAGACCTATATTTCAAAGCATTGTTAATAAGGTTCAGCATGATGCTCCTCAGGTTTTTTCTTGCGAACCTAACGCCCTCTTCTTGAAAATCAACATGAAAAACGGCTTTAGAAAGCCTTATTTTTTCTGAAAGAATGTTTTTAATTTCCTCAAAAAGAATCGGAAAGCTCTCAAGTGTGTCATCAGCCTCTTCAGACTCGATAACACCAACTTGTGCCAAATCACTTATAATGGTTTTAAAACTGGTCAACGCACCATTCATTAACCCAGATAATTCCATTACCTCGGGGTCTTTCAAGTCTAATTTTTCGTTGAGTACCTGTAATAACATTTGGATATTCACAATTGGTTCTCTTAAATCGTGTGAAGCTCCAAAAACGAAATTATTTAAGTCGGCGTTAATGCGCATAAGACTTTGATTGCTAACGTCTAGGCTTTTATTGCTGACATCCAATTCTTCAAGTAATTTTTTCAATTCGGTAATATCATGAAAACTGATGATGGCGCCATCGGGGTTTTCGCTATTTTTCTTAAGGTATGGCATTGTCATCACCTGATAGGTGTTTCCGTCCAATGCCTCGGCCTCACGGGTAATGGGCTCTCCGTTATCGATAACCTTACGCACATCATCAATCAAGGTTTCAAATTTTATATTTGTAGTGATATTACTAAGCGGCCGACCAATATCACTCTTGCGAATGTTGATATGCTTTACCGCTCCCGGTGAATATCTTTTTAGCAACAGGTTCTCATCTACAAATAACTGCCCATTGGTATTGCTTCTGAAATAGTTGTTCAAATCGTCATTCAAATCAGTCAACTCGTCAATGGTTAGTTGGTGATCTGTGTTAACGGTTTGCAATTCCTCATTTACAGATTGTAGCTCTTCGTTTGAACTCTGCATTTCTTCATTTGCCGATTGCATTTCTTCATTGGCAGACTGTAGCTCTTCGTTAAAAGACTGCATATTTTCGTCTGAAGAAGCAATATGGTCAAGTGCAGTAGCTAAGGAATGTTTTAATTTCGCCAGCTCCTGCTCCATACTAATTACGTGTTCTTTAGTAACCTCGTTTATATCCTCTAGCAGAATAACATTCTTTTCCGTGATTTTAACCTCACTATCGGTAAATAATATCAACAACAACGTTTCTGTTGAATCATTCAGGTAAACCGGACTAATATCGATATTGATTAACCTAATTTTCTTTTTTTTAGAACTTTCTAGGTTAAGCTTCTTTAGCACCACTTTTTCATTGAGCTTTAAGGCTTTACTTGCTGCCGCTTTAAACACGGTGGAAATATGCTCTGGCAACAGTTCAACAAGGTTGTAGTTAAAGTTGATGTTTTTTAAGTAGCTTTTTGTATCTCCAAACGACTGTACAACAGCTAACTTTTCGTTGATACAAACCCCATTTAATGCGCATTCTTTTACTAGTGCCGAGTTTATTTGGTCTTTGAGCTGAGATGTAGATACTGGTACGTTGTTTTTTTTACTGGTTACTAAATTACTCGTTTTCAATTCACCTATCGTATTTGAGGTAAAGGCATCAAACTTGATGATCCTACCCGTTTTATTACTTTGAAGGATATTCCATTTCCCACTAACCTCGTTAAAACCATCTTTAATAATCGATGTACTTTCACTTGGTCCTAAAAAGAGATATCCGCCTTCTTTTAGTCCAAAATGAAGCATTGCAAAAACTTTTTGCTGTAAATTTACATTCAGATAAATTAAAAGATTACGGCAACTAATGAGGTCGACGTTGCAATATGGCGGATTTTTAGTTAGGTCATGCTGGGCGAATATCAACATTTTCCTAACTTCGTGTTTGATTTTGTAATGACCTCCATCCTTTGTAAAAAATTGCCCTAGCCGTTCCTTAGAAACAGTTTTAGTGATACTTTCGGGATAAACACCTTTAGACGCGGTATCCAATGCGTCTATGCTAATATCTGAAGCAAATATCTTCACATCAAGCTTTTTAGGATGTTTAGCTAAATATTCTCTTACCAAAATTGCCAAAGAATAAGCTTCTTCCCCAGTTGCACAACCTGCCACCCAAATCTTCAGTACTTCTGTATAATTGTTTTCTATGAGCTTTGGAATAACTTCTTCTTCAATAATCTTAAAAGCGTCTGCATCTCTAAAAAAAGCAGTCACACTAATTAAAAAGTCATTGGCCAGCAGATTGATTTCTCCGGAGTTTTTTTTCAAGAAATCATAATATAAATTTACCGTTTTTAGGTTATGGTGCACCATTCTTCTTCTAATGCGCCGGATGATGGTTGGTCGCTTGTAATCAGAAAAATCTAATGGTAGCTGTTTCTTAATGAGCTTAAATATTTGTTCCAGCTCTTTTTCTGTGATGTCTTCAGAAGTTTGACCAACTAGAGATTCCAACAAACCATCGTTCACATATTCTTCGATAACCTGTGGCATAACCTTTGGCGAAAGAATTTTATCCACGCAACCAGTAGCAATAGCGGCCAATGGCATTCCGTCAAAACTAGCTGTATCAGGGTCTTGCACCAAAACAATACCTCCGGCATCTTTAATAGCCTCTATACCTTTGCTACCATCACTACCAGTGCCAGAAAGAACAATTCCAATCGCTTTATCACCACGCTCTTTTGCTAACGACGAAAAAAAGTAGTCGATGGTCATGTGTGGCTTTGGCTCATCTTCTTTATCAGATAAAATAAGAGTGCCGTTTTCCACGATCATAAATTTAGAACTCGGTATCAGGTAAACTTTATTAACCTTGATTTCTACATTTTCAGTGGCTTCAATTACTTCTAATTTGCTGTGCTGAGAAAGAATACGCACCATCTGACTTTTAAAATCTGCAGAGAGGTGCTGTATCACAATGTAAGACAC
>JBBSTQ010000387.1:0-3632 GCA_038235745.1 Sphingobacteriales bacterium | reverse complement strand
CATCGCCAATTAAAGCACCAATTTTTAAAGCTCCGCCTAATAAAACCGCAGTTTTCAAACGAATCATTTCCAAATACTCGTCGATAGAAACTTCATCTCTTGCTTCAAAATTCATATCAATCTGCTGCCCTTCGCAAACCTCGACAGCAGTTTTATTGAACACCTCTAAGACGCCAGTCAAAATATCTGACTTAACCTGAATCATTAATTTATAAGCCTTCACAAACATCACGTCGCCAGATAAAATCGCCACAGAATCGCTCCACTTTTCGTGGACAGTTGGTTGTCCGCGACGTATAGGCGCATTGTCCATAATATCATCATGCATCAACGTAAAGTTGTGGAACATCTCTATTGCCAATGCTGGCGCTTTAGCATCTTCAATTTTGCCACCAAATAAATCAGTAGCCATTAAAACCAAAGCTGGTCTCAATCTTTTTCCTCCTAAGGCCATCAAGTAGGCAATAGGCTCGTATAATTCTTTCGGCGTTGCAGGATATTCTATTTCCTTTACCGCGTTGTCAATAAATTGTTGTAATTCTTTTATGCTGTGCATTTATGATGTTGGTGTGTGCGTTTTTGTGCGAAATTTATTTCATTTTTTGCTCAAATAGAAACATTTTAGTCCAGGTGTAAGAGTTCTATAAGCTTTTTATTCAATTCAGAAATCTCATCGACGGTTATTTTGCCGATGCGCCCTTCTATTAAGGATTTTTGAAATGTTGCAAGTTTAGAAGTTCTGATTAGGGATTGTTTTTTTAGACCGTTTGATGCAGTGGGATAAAGCAAGATGTCGGTAGGTTCCTGCCAACCAATTTGGCTAGTTATAAAACAGACCGTTACATCAAAAACTGCCTCAGTCAAAATTACAACCGGTCTAATTTTTTTACCGCTCAAGTCGGTAAAAGGAAACGAGATAAGCACAATGTCTCCTTTAGCCATTGTAAGGCTCTTTTATATCTGCTAACGTATATAAATCTTCTTCGGTTTCTAACAATGCGTACATTTCACTTTTTGAGACAATAAGTTGAATACCCTGTGTAATTTGCGATTCTTCATACTGCTTAAAAAGGAACTCAGCAAAATCAGAAATTTCGATAGCCTTTTCAGCTGGCAAAAGACTCATCGTTTTAGCAGTTTTCTCTATGATGGCTTGCTTTGTCATGATTAAGATTTTAGTAAAAATTAATTGAAATCATTAAACATACTTTCCCTAGTCTTTTTAATCTGGTCCGGTAAATCATTGTAATCTTCATCGTCCAAATCATTAAAAATACCACTATAACTCAAAATTTTCTCCCTTAGAATAGCTGACTTATTCGGTTTTTGAACTAGTGAATGCACAAACTGGGAAAGCTCCTCAAGTCTATTGACCGGAACATCCTTCATCTCTTCAATTATCGAATCTAATGTTAACTTATCAAAAGTGTTTGTTATACTAAGTTAGATAAAATTACTTTATTACCTTAATTCTAAATAATTATCAATAATCTCCAAGGCTTTAATCTTGGCTCTTTAAATCTTTACTCTTCGAAAAACTAATCCACAATCAAACTAAAATCTATCTGTCTTTTGCCTAAATCAACTCGTTTAACTTTAATTTTAACCTCATCTCCAAGCTGATAAGTGCGTTTTTTCTTTTGACCGATGATGCAGTAATTCTTCTCGTCCAAAACGTAAAAATCATCTGAAATATCACGCAATCGAATCATTCCCTCGCATTTATTCTCTTCAATCTCTACATACATTCCCCACTCGGTAACTCCAGAGATAATACCTAAATAAGTCTCTCCAATATTGTCTTGTAAGTACTCAGCCTGTTTGTATTTGATGGATGCTCTTTCCGCATCTGCTGCTTTTTTCTCCATTTGGGATGAATGCTGACACATTTTTTCGTAATGATCTGCATTTACACTCTCGCCGCCAGCTAAATAATGCTCCAATAATCTGTGCACCATCACATCGGGGTAACGACGAATTGGAGAAGTAAAGTGCGTATAAAAATCGAAAGCCAAACCGTAATGACTACTGCTTTTTGTAGTGTATATAGCTTTAGCCATGGAGCGAATGGCCAATTGCGTCAACATGTTTTGCTCTTTTGTCCCTTCCACATCTGCCATTAATTTATTCAAGCTTCTTGCAGTATCCTTATCAGATTTTGTAGAAATCTTATGTCCAAATTTGGAAGCAAATGTTGCAAATGCAGCTAAACTATCCGGCTTTGGCGAATCATGTGCTCTGTAAACAAAAGTATATTTATGCTTCCCTTTGCCTTTCTTTGCGATAAACTCAGCGACCTTTTTATTAGCCAGTAGCATAAAATCTTCAATTAGCTTATGGGCATCTTTACGCTCCTTTACGTAGACGCCAATTGGTTTTCCTTGTTCATCAAGCGTAAACTTTACCTCTCTAGATTCAAAACTAATGGCACCATGTTTAAACTTTTTTTCCCTTAAAATATGGGCCAAGTGGTTCAGCTTTAGAATCTCTTCTGCAAAATCTCCTGTTTTATTTTCTATAACTTCTTGTGCGTCTTCATAAGCAAATCTACGATCGCTGTTAATCACTGTTTTACCGAACCATTCGTTAATTAGATTAGCATTTTCATCCATTTCAAAAACTGCCGAGAAACAAAGCTTATCCTCGTTCGGGCGTAAAGAACATAAATTATTCGAAAGGCTTTCAGGTAACATCGGGATCACTCGATCCACCAAATAAACCGAAGTTCCACGGTCATAAGCTTCTTTATCTAAAATACTATCCGGAATTAAATAGTGTGACACATCTGCAATATGCACTCCAACCTCGTAATTTCCATTATCAAGCGTTTTAAAGGAAATAGCATCGTCAAAATCCTTCGCATCAAAAGGGTCGATGGTAAACGTCAATGTTTTTCTGAAATCGCGTCGTTTCTCAACCTCTTCTTCACTTATAACTGGCGAAATTGCCTGAGCTTCTTTTTCAACCTCTTCTGGGAAAGCCAACGGGAAACCATATTCAGCCAAAATAGCGTTCATCTCGGTGTTGTTTTCTCCTTGCTTGCCTAAAATACTTTTGATAATGCCGACAGGGTTTTTCGCTCCTTCTGGCCAATCTACAATCTTAGCCAATGCCTTAACTCCGTTTTTCGCACCCTTTAAATCCTCCAACGGAATAAAAATATCATGCAACATTTTACGATCATCCGGAATAAAAAAAGCAAAATGTTTGCTGAGTTTTACTATCCCCGTAAATTCCATTTTTGCCCGTTCCACAATTTCAACAACCTCCCCTTCTTTGCGCTTTCCTTTGCTGCTCTCGTAAACGTGTAATTTTACTTTATCACCATGTAATGCCGTACGCACTTTTCTTGGGGCAATATATATGTCTTTCTCAAACTCATCATCCGGAATCAAAAACGCCGAACCATCATTAGACATTGCAATTTTACCGCTCATAAAAGCTTTAACTTCATGCAGTTTGTACTTTCCCTTGCTGGTTTCTAAAAAAGTTCCGTTGACAGTCTCTTCCTCCAAAATTTCTAAAATTGTGGCTTTAGAATCTGGGTCTATGATGTTTAATTTGGTAGCAACCTGTCGGTAATTCAGCGGCGTATTTCCAGATTTCTCGAAAACATTGGAAATCAACTGGGT
>JBBSTQ010000386.1:0-3635 GCA_038235745.1 Sphingobacteriales bacterium | reverse complement strand
GAAAATGGTAATTCCTAACAGAACACCAATAATACTGAATACAATCTCGCTCAAAATAATCAGCGGTTTACCAATGGAGTTAAATTGAATCACCAAAATAATCAAAATCAAAACAAAGGCTACTCCCAAGGCTAAACCTAAGAATGCAGAAGTTTCTTCTTGCTCTTCTTGCGCTCCACCCATTTTAATTGCCACATCTGCTGGCGCATCAAAATCACTTAAAGCATTCTCAATATTTTTGTTAACCTCGCCAGGATTAAAATCTGTTAAAACGTTAGATGACAAAATCACTATACGCTTTCCTTGTTTACGCTTAATTCCACCGTAGGTATTCACATAATCAATATCCGCAAAAGATGAAATTGGTACCTGACGAATTGCGCCACCCATTGCCATATCCCTAAACGTAATTTGAATGTTTCGCAAAGCTTCCAAACTGTTTCTCTGGTCTTCTTTTGCTCTTACGTTGATTTTATAATCCTCGTCCAAATCCCTAAATTTAGAAACCTCCATCCCAAACAAAGCCGTACGTAAATTATAAACAACACTTTGCGTTGCAATACCTTGGCGGTTGGCTCGCTCCCTGTCAATATCAAAAATCACTTCGGGCTTATTGTTTTGAAAATCCGATTTTAGCTCTTCAATTCCTCCAATACCCTTCGCTACCAAATAACTTTTCAATCTCTCAGAAGTATTTACCAAGCTGTCTAAATTATCACCGGTAATTTCAATACTGATGGGTTTTGCAGTTGGTGGGCCAGACTGCTCTTGGGTAACCGAAATTTCTGCTCCGGGGATTCCTTTAACTGCATTACGAATAGCGGTTAAATATTCAGTAGATTGTTTCCCTTCACGCTCGCCGAATTCCTTGAACGCTACTGTAACTTTACTTTTGTTCGGGTAATTCCCTTGATCTTCATCCTGCGGATCGGTTACGCCTACTGTTACGTTAGATATAATCGATGAAACATTTTGACTACCTAAACTATCAACCACGGCAGTCACTCGTTTTTCAATTTTCTTGGTAATCTCGTTAGTATAAGCCTGATCTGTACCGACTGGCAACGATGTATATACATAAACAAAGTTTGGATCCGATGACGGGAAAAACACAAATTTAGGTGGAAAAACTCCCGTTAACACGATAGAAAAAATCAACAAGCCTAAAGTACTACCTAAAATAGTGTACGGACGGTGCAATGCCCAATTCAAAAACCTAACGTACTTAGCTTGAGCTCTTGGCCAAAGGTTGGTTTGAAATCTGCGGATTGTTTTTTCTAGTACAAAATGTTGCAATAAATAAAATAAAGCCAAAATAATTATAAAGTTTCCGAAGCCGAAATCAATTAGATAGGCTATCACAGCCGCAATGCCTAAGTATATTAAGGTTTTCTTTACTTTTTTATCAAATTTGGGTTTGTATTCTTCGTTCTCGTCATGCGATTCCATAAAATCTACCGCAAAAACCGGGTTGATGATGTACGCAACCACCAAAGAAGCTAAAAGTGTGATGATTAATGTTATCGGTAAAAAGAACATAAACTCGCCAATTACTCCCGGCCAAAATGCTAATGGCACAAACGGAGCAAGGGTTGTCATCGTACCTGAAAACACGGGCATAAACACTTCTCCTGCAGCCATTTTTGCAGCCTGCTTAATAGTCATTTTGCCGTTCGCGAAAATACGATGGGTGTTCTCAATAACCACAATGGCATCATCCACTACAATCCCCAAAGCTAAAAGGAAAGAGAAAAGCACAATCATGTTCATGGTAAAACCGATGGCTGGCATTACTAAAAACGCAACACACATAGATAATGGAACCGACATGGCCACAAACAATGCGTTGGTAATTCCCATGAAAAACATCAAAATTAAGGTCACCAAAATAAACCCGATAACGATGGTGTTGATCAAATCGTGAAGTGTGACACGCGTTTTATCTGACTGATCTCCAGTGGTAACAATTTCCAAACTTTCAGGAAACTGTGTTGCCTTCATTTCTGCAACTATCTCGCGGATTTTATCTGAAGCTTCAATCAAATTCTCACCCGAACGCTTTTTAACGTTCAAAGTAATCACGTTTTTACCATATAATCTGGCATAAGATTCCTGCTCCTTAAAACCATCAACCACGTCGGCAATATCCCGTAAATATACAGACCCACCAACTGGAGTTTTAATAATCGTATTTGAAATTTCTTCGGCAGATTTATACTCTTTTTTAATGTTTAAAGTACGCCTAACCCCGTCAATTGGCACTGTACCGCCAGATGCTGAAATATTTTCGTAACCGATTGCACTTTGTATGTCCATGAAAGAAATTTTGGCAGCAGCCATTTTATTCATGTCCACATTAATCTGCATTTCTGGATCCAAAGCACCAACAATGTCCACCCCTGATATTTCTGGCAAAGCTTCTATCCTATCCTGCAAATCATCTGCATAACCTTTAATGGTTTTCAAATCAAAATCTCCAGAAATGTTTAAGAACATAATCGGAAGATCGGATAAGTTAATGTCCATAACCACCGGATCGTCTGGTAAATCTGTTGGCAAATCTGTTTTTGCCTTATCAACTGCATCTTTGATGCGTTGTTTGGCAATTACAATATCAACATCTGCGTTAAACTCGGCAGTGATGATGGAGAAATCCTGATATGAGTTGGATGTTACCTTTTTTAACCCTTGGGTAGATCTAATTTGCTTCTCAATTTGCTTGGTTACCAAGTTTTCCATGTTTCCTGGCGATGTTCCAGGATAAACAGTCTGTACGAAAATCTTAGGGATAGATATCTCCGGAAAATTCTCTTTTGGTAAACTTACGTAGGCGAAGTAACCCGCTACCAACAGCATAAGGGTTAAAACGTAAATGGCCGTTTTGTTTTCAATTGCCCAACTTGATGGACCAAATTCTTTTTCTAAATCTTTCATTTAGCTATATTTTTATCTGATGTAAGCAACTAATTCTTTACAGTATCGCCCTGATTTAGGCCATTTAAGCCGACAGTAATTACTTTATCACCTGCTTTAATTCCTGTTAAAATCTCTGCTTGTCCGTTGTAGATGTTCCCTACTTTCACTTCCATCTTCTTTGCTTTTCCACCATCAGCAACCATTAAGTAATCGCCGGTTTCTGATTTTTGTAAAGCTTTAATCGGCACTGTTGTGGCTTTGTTGTTGGTATAGTCCACAATTTTAAGTACAGCAATCATGTTTGGTCTAAAGCTCTTTTTACTGGGTAATTTTACCTCAACGTTAAAGCTCCTGCTCATTGGATCAATAGTTTTTGATGCGAACGATATTTTAGATTTTACTGAATCTGCAACATCCGGTAAAATAACAGTAACATCATCGCCTTGATTGATTCGGCCTGCGTAAGTTTCAGAAACCTGTGCCTTTGCTTTTAAATTATTAGCGTTAACTACCCTAATGCCAGGTGCTCCTGGCTGTACCGCTTGCCCAACTTTGTAGTCCATTTGATCTACCGTACCTGCAATTGGCGACTTAATTTTATACATTGACGCTTGTTGTTTCAAAACAGCCATTTGTCTTTGTAAACCATCTCTTTGAGATTTCGCATTTAAAAACTGTACCTCTGTACCAATTTTTTGATCCCAAAGATTTTTCTGGCG
>JBBSTQ010000385.1:0-3641 GCA_038235745.1 Sphingobacteriales bacterium | reverse complement strand
GCAAGTGTGTACTACATATTTTTAATAAAAAAACGAAGTGTGTACTACAAATATCTGAAAAGTAGAATTTAATAAATTGTATTGTACAACAATTTTACAGCGATTATTTGCAACTAAACAGAATTGATTGAGCCAATAGTTTAGTTTTGAATTGGAGAATTATTGTTTCTTCCTAAGGATTACAGTTCAATCTAAAGACGATTTTGATCAGTTGGAGAAAGCTAAGTTTTCATGGACGATCCTCTCTGGAGTTTTTGGGATTTTTATTAACCCCAATATATTGTATTATAACGCAAATAAATAGACCTTTAAAGAATGTATTTCAAGTTTACCAATCGCAAAAACCCTAAAACGCAGCAGCTTTGCGCTTACTTTCGTTTGGTGGAAAGCTATCGGGATATAAACAACCGCATCTGTCACCGCACCATTGTGAACGTTGGCTTCTTGGAAGGGGTTGAACGGGAACAGCTTCAAGCTATTCAGCAAATTCTTACGCAACGCTCCGCAGGCAAAGCTTTTTTAAACCTAGCAACAGACGAGGTGGTTTCCGGCATTGCAGAAACCCTTTGGGCGAAGATAGTTTCTGAAAAACGAATTGATATACGGGGGCCGAAAGTGTTGAAGAAAAAACCCAAAGTTATCGATATATCAGTTGTAGAAGACAAACAGGTGCGTGAGCTGGGCAAAGAGTGGCTGTGCTACCAGTGTTTAAAACAGCTGGATTTACGTATCTGTTTAAAAGGTTTAGGCTGGGATGAAGAGCAAATTCAGTTGACTTTTACCCAAATTATATGCAGGGCAAGCTACCCAGCGTCTGAACTAAGAAGGAGTAAAATTATTCAACAGATATCTGCTGTGTGCGAGATTACAGGTTACCCTGTAAACAAAATTAGCAAAGATAAACTATACAAAAACGCCCAAGCTTTGTATAAGGAAAAGAATTCTTTGGAGGCCTATCTTTCAAAAAAAGCTGAGGAGCTTTTTAACATTAACGACGAAAATATTCTTTACAACATAACCAGCATCTACTTTGAGGATGGCGGAACTAAAACCGATGATTCGGAAAATCAGGAAACCGAGAAAAACACCAAAGACAAGCTTCATTTATTTGCAATGGTACTTAACTCAGATGGTTTTTTGAAGTACTCAAACATATTTAAAGGCAGTATTACTGATGCAAATACCATCCCGACTCTTGCGGAAAACCTAAAACCACTTACCGGTACAGCAGAACAACGGATTTTATTGGTTATAGATGCGAGCATAGCCACTGAACAAAATCTTAGGTTGTTAGAAACTAGTGGCTACGATTATGTTTGCGTTAGCCGTTCTAAACTAAAAAACTATCAAGCAGTTGAAAACACAAACCCAATAGAGGTACTCAATCGAAACAATGAGCGCTTAGCATTACAACAAGTGATAGGCGAAAAATCAATGGATTATTACCTTAAAGGGAAAGGTTTAAGTGAGGATGCAAACCTGAGTGGCGTACGTAACCAGTTTGAGGCGAGATTTGTTGAAGAATTACAAAAAATAAATCAAAGCATTTTAAAGAAAAACGGTGTGAAAGCGCTGGATAAAATAAAACAGCGTGTAGCTAAGCTGTTAGAAAAATACCCAACGGCAAGTCGCTGTTTTACCATTAAAATAGTGGATGACGGAAGTTATAAAAACAAAGAAATTACTTGGCAGAAAAAAGAGAAATTCCGACTCAGCAAAAAAGAACTAGGGGTTTATTTTATCCGCACTAATCTGACCATAACCGATGAGGGATTGCTCTGGAAATCTTATAACATGATAAGAGAAGTAGAAGCATCTTTCAGAACTATAACAACCAATTTGGATCTTTACCCAGTTTACCATAAAGATGATGAATTTACATTAGCGCATTTACACGTTGACTTGTTAGCACATTGGGCAATCAACACCATAAGGTTTCAGCTAAAGGGCAAACAGCTTCAACATAGCTGGCAAGAAATTTTGGATATTGCCAGCTCCCAAAAATTAACGATTACCAATACGCAAAACAAGTTTGGCCAAACAGTGATTACTAAAAGAAGTTCTGACCCTACAAAAGAATTAAGTAAAATAATAGATGCACTGGAATACAAACACTATCCTTTTGCTACACGAAAATCAGTTTTAAAAAATGATAAACCTAAAAAAAGCAGTGGCTCAGAAACCGATGAATTACCTTTGGAACAACAAATAAACCCTACCGAAATAAGGATTGATGATGCAGAAATTCAGTGAATATTTAATTGAGGTAAGGCTGCCGTAAAAATCTCTTATTGAACGTCGCTTTGCTGAATCAAATTTTCAGTTTTTATAAGCGCAATTTCATACCCCTTATGCGTATATATCGGTCTAAAATTCACCACATAGAAACATAGATTTGTATCGAAGAAGAGCTGGCAGCTTTGATTCACATAGCGTTCCGCTTCGCGGAACATAGACTATGTCCTCTATTTCTTTCTCGAAAATCTATGTCTCTATGTGTTTTAACAAATTGCCATTAGACTATTTATCAACCATATTTGGTATTATCATTGGAGATTTAAAAAGTTGAGTAGCCAAAAATCACATGACACTTTGAGCTCAAAACAAAAAATAAGTTTAAAAACCACTAGAGCGTATCTCTTATAATAATATCAAACGGATTCTTTTTAACACTAAACTCCTGATCTACAATCATCCTTGCAATCATTTCGCCCATTTTATGAAAGTTTGTTGAAAAAACAGTTACGTTCAAAAGTTCTTTTAAAACGGTGTCGTTGTAGGACAGAATACCCACATCTTCCCCTATTTTATAAACGGAGGTTCTAATTTTTCTAATGAGTTGGGCTAAATCTTTGTCAGTGGTTGATAAATATGCAGTTTTGGGTACTATGCTCTCCTTTTCAATATCATCAATGATACTAAATGTGAGCTTGTTTTCTTTACAAAAACTGGTTAGTGCAACTATAGCTTGTTCTGGGTGGTGACTACGCGAGCGCCTCACAAAACGTATTCCCTCATATTTTGATAGTAGGTCTTTGGTTTTCTCCAGTCCCAAATACATATCCTCCCCAAAATCTTGAATAACGGCACCTTTAAAATTAGTAATCTCGGGAATTAGTTGATCTAAAAACAACAGCCTTTCCGGGCGTATTCTCTTCAGTAAATCATAATTATCGTCAACTATACTATGTTGATAGAAGTGAGGCATGATGATATAGTAGTCGTACTTGTTTAAGCTTTCGTTGATGATACTTTTAAAAGTATTGTAATTAGAGTAATAGACCTGTAAATCAATGGTCGCTTTTCCGTCGAAAACATTTTGAATAGCCTCGTAAGTATCTCGCTTATAATCTTCAAGCTTGTTAAAAACCAGTAAAATTTTTAGACGGTTTGCTTTTTCAGTAACGATGTAAAACTTCCCTCTTACGTTAGAAATAATCCCTCTTTTTTTGAGGTGATTGTAGGCTCTACTAACCGTAACTTTAGACAGTTTATAATGATCACTTACCTCGTTGATGCTTGGCAGTGGTTTGCTAGCATCCCGTTCGCCGTCTTCGATAACTTTTATTATCCCGTCTCTAAGTTGCTCAAACTTGTACTCACTGTTTTCAAAATCACAATCTAGGTTCCACATTATTTAG
>JBBSTQ010000384.1:0-3654 GCA_038235745.1 Sphingobacteriales bacterium | reverse complement strand
TTTTTGTGAACAAGATGGATCGTGAGGGTAAAGACCCTTTTGATTTGTTAGAAGAACTGGAAAAAGAACTCAATATTTCGACCCGCCCCTTAAGCTGGCCGATTGGTATTGGTCACTCTTTTAAAGGAGTTTACCAGTTAAACAATCAGATTTTAAATTTATTTAGTGCAGATAAAAAGCACATCGCCAAAGATCAAATTAGCATTTCCGATTTAACAGACCCACAAGTTAATCAATTGGTCGGCGATAAGTTAGCTACCAAGCTTCGCGACGATGTGGAGCTGATTGAAACCGTTGCCGAGCCTTTTGATAGAGATTTATATTTAGCTGGCTATTTAGCACCGGTATTTTTTGGAAGTGCCATCAATAACTTTGGTGTGCAGGAATTGTTAGAAACTTTCATTGAAATTGCCCCTACCCCGCAAGGTCGCGAGACTGACACTAGAAAAGTAGAGAGCACAGAACCTAAATTCACTGGCTTTGTATTTAAAATACACGCCAATTTAGACCCTAACCATCGTGACCGGATTGCTTTTTGCAGAATTTGCTCGGGAACGTTCAAACGAAATACTTTTTATCATCATAACCGACTAAATAAAAAATTGAAGTTTGCTTCGCCGACCAGTTTTATGGCAGATAGTAAAAGTTTGGTTGAGGAAGCTTTTCCTGGAGATGTAATTGGACTTTACGATTCGGGGAATTTTAAAATTGGCGATACTTTGACTGAGGGAGAAAACCTGCAATTCGTGGGAATTCCGAGTTTTTCGCCAGAGATATTTAGAGAATTAGAAAATAACGATCCTTTTAAAACCAAGCAATTGGAAAAAGGAATCCACCAGTTGAGTGATGAAGGTGTGGCACAGTTGTTCATCCAGAATCCGGGGAACCGAAAGATTGTTGGAACAGTTGGAGAGCTTCAGTTTGAGGTTATTCAATTTAGATTGTTGAACGAATATGGCGCAGCCTGTTCTTTCCGCCACATGAACATCACAAAAGCAAAGTGGGTTTCTGCTACTTCAGAGGATGAGTTGAAGATATTTCTCCAAAGACATAGTTCAAAAATTGCTTACGATAAAGAAGGCAAACCGGTATTTTTAGCAGCTTCTGCTTGGGATATTGAATATGCTACAAAGCAGTTTCCAGCAATTAGTTTTCATGATACTTCGGAGTGGAGTTTGATTGAGAAGAAGTAAATCTATTTTAAAAATTTTGGAATCCTAAAAAGCTTTTTATTTATTCTAATGATATGTAAGCAATACTATTAGACTTGAAAAAATTGCATTAAAATTCCCATTACATCATGCTGACGCTAGTGACACAGTCAACCCCTTGGGCGATGTCATTAAGTTAAGAGACGTCGTCATGTTGAACGATAGTGAAACATCTCACAAATAAGTTTCACATGCTATTTGAAGACTTTTCTTCTGAGATTTATAGTATCTTAAAAATACGGTGTGGAGATAAAAAACACTTAATTTAATGATATTGTCGAGCGAAGGAAGCATTTCACCGGCAGGGTCGCCATGCTGTCTGAATATCTACTTGTGAGATGTTTCGTTAGCACTCAACATGACGAAGCTTTTATTTTTTTCGTCTAATTTAACTGTTTCGACTACTTTTAAAACTAGTATGTCAACTCCAAATAATTTAACTGGTCAACCTCCAAAGTTAATGTATAATTTCAAAATAAAACTTCCAGCTCTGTGACCTCTGTGAAAAAACTCCGTTACCTTTGTGTTAAAAATCGTACGCTTAGATGCCCAAAGAAAATCAACCTCAAACCCACCGTTTCATCTTTGATGATTTTAGTTTTGAGGAATTCTCTGAGCAAAAAATTCTAAGGAATTTAAAATCTGAATTCCAAAAAGAAACATTATTAAAAGCCTATCCTCTTTCCATCGCTATAAACCAAGCCTCTTTTGAAATAGCAACTCCTCAAAAAACAAACTCAATCGTCACGGTTGTAAAAGGCGACAAACAATTATTATTGAGTTGCGATTGTGGCTTCAAACATTCCGATAAATTCCTTTGCGATTACCAAGCCACTGCATTATCAACTATTGATAAAACACCAGAATACCGCATTTTCTTCGATGAAAAACGAAGAGAAAAATTGTTAAAATCAGAAGCATCGGCTTATGGATTAGAGAATGAAGAATCAGTATTAGATTATTTTGAACTTGTTTTTGAAAATGGCAATCCAACTGTAAAAACGAAAAACGACCAAATCATTCCTTTAAATTCATTGGCGTTAAATAAATTGAAAACGCAACTCGCTACATTCAGTTCACTAAATATAAATGAAAGCCAATCCCTCGAGACGAAGAAAATCATCGTATTAAAACAGCATAAATACTACCATCATTTGTGTATCGATTTTTATGAAGCCAGCTTGGCAAAAGATGGAGCCATCAAAAATCCATTGGTTGCGCTGAATCCTTTAGATTTTATCTGGAATACCGACGACCAAGACGAAATCAGGTTTTTTTCTGCATTGCAAAAGTTTAACAATCCGGTGGAGCAAACCATCACAGCGACCGAGCTAAACGCTCTAAAAGCGATTATCCAAAACCCTAATAGTTACCCTGTTTTTCAGCACCAAAAAGGAAAATCAGATCAAACGAACGCAAGTTCTATTTTGCCGATAAAACTACATACCAGCAATTTCAAAATTACATTGGATGTAATAGAAGCAAGTAACTTTTACCAAATGAACGTGGGTTTTTCTATCGGTCATAAAAACTATGAGTTGGCTGATATTAATTTGAGCTACGGTTGCTTCATCACTCACGAAGAAGATTTTTATTTGATTGATCATCCACAAAAAGTCGCAATCATTCAGTGGTTAAAACTGCATCCATCTGGCATACAAATCCACCAGTCCAAGTATCTTAATTTCAAGAGAACGTTTTTGGAAAACATGGAAGACCAAGTGGAAATCCATTATAAATACCTAAAAACAGCGACGCCAACCCAACTTAAAAACAATGGTTTTTTAGAACCTCTTGAAAAAATAATCTACCTCTCAGATTTTGGCGAACATGTGATGATTATTCCGGTAGTTCGCTATGGAGAGGCAGAGGTACAAATTAGAAGTCGGAAACAAGTTTATGGTTTGGCCAAAGGGAATAGAGAGTTTCTAGTATCGAGAGACGATGAAAAGGAAATTGATTTCATCGCTTTGTTGACCAAACAGCACACCTATTTTGCAGAGCAGTTAGAAAACGGTTTGCATTACTTTTATCTGCACAAAAAGCACTTCTTAAATGAAAATTGGTTTTTAAACACGTTTGACGATTGGCAAAACCACAACATCACTATTCTTGGCTTTAATAAACTGGAAAATAACGCATTAAACTTAAATAAAGGCAAAATAAGCATCAAAATTCTTAGTGGTTTAAACTGGTTCAATGCAAATATTAAAGTGAGAAAGTCTGACATCCCGGTTTTTACTGCAGAGGAGTATTTGAGAATCCACGAAAATTTGATACAGACTAACCTTCCCTCAAATTAACCCCAAAATGACCACATTTAAATTCCTATTTCGTTAATTTGTTTAAACGAAAATAAAATGTTCACGAAAGCAAATCTACTTCGAAACTGGACTTTGATGAGAGCCGTTAAGCTTCTAATGGGACTTTACATCGGTTTTGA
>JBBSTQ010000383.1:0-3672 GCA_038235745.1 Sphingobacteriales bacterium | reverse complement strand
GTAAAAGATTTAGTTTTATATGGCGACAACCAAGCTTTATCGTTAACAGAAGCGAAAGCGGTAGAAATCGATCATAGAGCAGGTGGCGGGCAATGGGATTGGTATTCTAAATTCCAAACGAATGGCATATCTGTTTCTGGATCCAACAATCCCCATCATGTGGAAATAAGAGGATGTACGGTACATGATTTCCCAGGTGGAGGAATAATTGGAGAAGACTGTGATTATCTTACCATTGCGGATAATATTACTTACAACAACTCTTGGTTTACCTTTTACGGAACAAGCGGGATCAGCGTATTCGGACCGAAGAATTCAGATCTTACCACTGGCTATAAAATAAAAATTGTTAGAAACATCAGTTATGAAAATAAAACACAAGTTCCGGCTCCACATTAAAAGTAAAAACTCCCATAGATCAACGATTTATGGGAGTTTTTACTTTTTCGATAAATCGGGAATTATGCTAAATAATAGCCCTGTAAAATATCGTATTATCTTGCAGGCTGTCTACTAAAAATAATACGAGTTAACTAAAAAATTGGGATAATTTAACATCAACATTATTCGTTTTTAGATTGTACAGGCTGATGCGAAATTGTTGTAGTCGGAGTTTGCCTACCCTTAACCTGCGCATTAGTCCTATTACATTGCCCTAATGCAAAATAGATCAACACAAAAATAATTATTGTAGAGAGACAACCGCCACCTAATTTTTTCGCACCGTAACCTGCAATAATCGTTTTAAAAAAGCCGTTCATAATTTGCTACTTGAAATGAGAATGTGTTAATGATGTCTAATTCATTAACACATTCTGGTTTGATTAATAGTTTTGATTAGTGTAGCCAGATTCGTTTTTCTTCTGCCCGTAACTATTGATCGCATCGCTGGCCATCTTCTTTCCTTTTTCAATCCACTCTGGACCGTTCTCTTTAATTTCGTCCAATTTAGATCTTCCTGATTGATTCTTCTTGGTCAGGAAGTTATAACCATAACTTACCGCTGCCCCCAATGCAATTAATTTTAATAGTTTCATAGTATAGATATTTTATTATTTGAACTGAGCTAAACAATCATGATGCCATTTGATTTTCGATCATAAAAAATCTCTAGCTTGATATCAAGTTAATTACTTTATAGATGATTGAGTACTGGTCTTAAGGAAAAATAAGTTGACGGATAATCTTAAATATGCTATTGCTACCTCTGCGCACTGGTAAAGAATTTAGTTGATAGATTTTTAGACCGCACAACAATCGTAATTTATATTTACGTATAAGAGTATTTTGCACTTGACACTTGTGGTATTTAATCGAAAGGTTAAAAAGGCAATCACTTGACGTGAATTTCTCAAGTTAAGCTGAAATGGAGTTCGTAAATCACGAATCTTAAACTTCAAAACTGACTGACGATTTGACTTCCGATAGAAATGAAAAATAGTGAGTCCACCCAGCTCTGTAAACTCTGTCCCCTCTGTGGTTGATAAATTACCACCCAGCTCTGTGACACTCAGTGAAAAACTTTGTGCTCTCTGTGTTTAAAAACCTCAATACCTTACATTCAATTTCTTCAATACAAAACTCAACAACCAAATAGGGCCAACCAGTAAAAACTTTAAATCGTCCAACAACGACGGCCTTTTACCCTCAATCTTATAACCAATAATTTGCCCTATCCAAGATAAAACGAAGATCCATAAACTCACCTGCCACAACGCCGGTCCGCCAGCTTGTTCAACATATTCCAGCTGAACAATCAAAACATAAAAAATTCCGAAAACGAAAAGCATCAGGTACGATAGTATAGGCGAAAGCGTGGAGTAATAATAAACGGTTATCGCCAGCACCACAGAAAACCAATTGATAAACATATTGTATTTTCCTAAAAAAGCCAGATGCGGAAAAGGGATTGCCGTAACCAATCCCACGATGCTAAAAACAATTAGTGGAACACATATCCAATGAATGAGTTTGTTGGTGGGGTTTTGATGGCTTTCCGAGTATTTATCGAACAGAACATCGATTTTTCTTTTTTCTTCTTCTTTCATGATTGTTTTGTAACCACAGAGGGCACAGAGATTTATTTGCAAAGGTAATATTTATTTCAACCGTAGATAACACAAAGGTCACAGAGTTGGGTTGATAGTAGTTAGACACAAAAAAAGCGATGGAAAAAATCCATCGCTTTTTACTTTGCTAATTAAGTCTAGCTTCTTATATCTAACAATCTAATCCCGATAGCTATCGGGACTATTTAGCGTACGCCACACTCCTAGTCTCCCTAATCACAGTCACTTTAATTTGTCCAGGATAAGTCATTTCAGTTTGAATTCGGTTTGAAATATCTGCAGCTAAAATTTCAGATTGCGCATCGGAAATTCTCTCACTTTCAACCACAACCCTTAATTCTCTACCTGCTTGTATAGCAAAAGTTTTTTCAACGCCAGGGTAGCTTAATGCTAAGCTTTCTAGCTCTTTCAACCTACGGATGTAACTTTCTACCACTTCACGCCTTGCTCCCGGTCTTGCGCCAGAAATAGCATCACAAGCCTGTATAATTGGCGAAATCATCGAAGTCATCTCAATTTCATCGTGGTGGGCTCCAATTGCATTACAAATTTCAGGATGTTCCTTATATTTTTCAGCCAATTGCATTCCCAAAATTGCGTGTGGTAATTCTGGGTTATCATCTGGCACTTTACCAATATCATGGAGCAATCCAGCCCTTTTAGCCATCTTAGAATTTAAGCCAAGCTCAGAAGCCATCGTAGCACAAAAATTTGCTACCTCGCGAGAGTGTTGCAATAAATTTTGTCCGTAGGATGAACGGTAGCGCATGCGCCCAACCATTCTAATCAATTCAGGATGCAATCCGTGAATACCCAAATCAATCACAGTACGCTCGCCAATCTCAACAATTTCTTCTTCAATCTGTTTTTGAGTTTTCGCAACCACCTCCTCAATTCTGGCTGGGTGGATACGACCATCTGTTACCAAACGGTGCAAAGCTAAACGGGCAATTTCGCGACGAACAGGATCAAATCCTGATAAAATAATAGCTTCTGGTGTATCATCAACGATTATTTCAATACCAGTGGCCGCCTCTAAAGCTCTAATATTACGCCCTTCACGACCAATAATCCTACCTTTAATCTCATCGTTTTCAATGTTGAAAATAGAAACCGTGTTTTCGATAGCAGACTCTGTAGCGGTGCGCTGAATGGTTTGGATAACTACTTTTTTAGCTTCCTTCGCTGCCGTCAAACGAGCATCGTCAACAATATCTTTGATGGATGCCATCGCATTTGTACGGGCTTCTTCTTTTAAATTATGAACCAACTGCGCTTTGGCTTCAGTAGCAGTTAAACCAGCGATGGTCTCCAACTGCGTAACATGCTGTAACTTTACAGCTTCAACTTCTTGTTGCTTCGTTTTCAAAAGCTCGGTCTGCTTTTCAAAAGAATTACGCTGATTTTCTAAATCCTGCTCCTTTTTAGTTTGATTTTCCAGCTTTTGACCTAGAGACTGCTCTTTTTGCTTAAGCGTGTTCTCGCGTTGTGCAATGTTGTTGTTTTTCTGGCTAATTTCTTGCTCATGATCAGCTTTCAATTGCAAAAACTTCTCTTTCGCTTCTAGCGCCTTGTTTTTCTTTAAGATGTCGGCATTGTTTTC
>JBBSTQ010000382.1:0-3694 GCA_038235745.1 Sphingobacteriales bacterium | reverse complement strand
GCTACACGAAAAACATCTACTTTAAAGTTCCACTGATTATCGTATTTTTAGTTCCATTAGCAATTTTAAGTTTTTGTAAAAAAGGTTCTAAAGATGATCCATCTGGCAAGGAAATTTTAAACAATAAAATCGGAGAGGTAATTCCCCAGCAGTATTTAGATACCCTCATAAAGCTAAAGTTCCCATTGAATCAAGGAACTACACCGCCAAATATGGAAGGTGGTTATTTCGCAAATAGCTTAAGTCCTACAGCCAGTAGCATCAGTGGGGACAAGGAAGGTAACACCTTTCGCGATTCAAAGTTTTAAATTTTTAAGCAAAGCAAAAATGATTTTGGGGTAAATTTGATTGGAGAATATTTTGTGGGTAAAAATGATACTAGCATCGTTACCGCTATTTCTGGTTAAGGAACTAACTTTATCATTTATGGTAAGGTTAAGTTAACCGTGAGTAGTGGTTCGGCAATATTTGCAGTAATCGTATCTGGCACAAAAGAAGGTAACAACATTAAAAATTACACAGTTGGTATTATAAACATCGACAATAGCAAAGGTGGGTTTCTCTTCGTTTCAGAAGGCAAGACTAGAATAGCGTAAGACGCTGATTTTGTATCTGAAAGCATTGACTATGAGAAGAAGGTTTTATCTGTAACTCCAGCAAATATAGGATTGACAGGTGTTTCAGAAGCAGGCCAAATTGGGGTCAAATAGTGTTGGTAAATATATTTAATGGCTGAAGTTGGCTATTTTTTTTAGGTTATCTATTAATGGGCATATAATTTGAATATAGAAATCTGCAATGCAAACAATGATATTGAACATTGAGAGTTTAAAAAATTGCAGTCACATATAACCAATTATCCAATGAAAAAAGCGAAAGAAAAAGAAGCGAAAAATGCCAAGGGCAAAAGCTCAAAAGAATCAAAAAAAACTGATGCTAAAAAAACATCTAAAATTAAGGATGATGCAAAAACACTAAAGAAAAAAGACGATTCGAAATCCAAAAAGGATAGTGATGATTCAAAAAAATCGAACAAAGTCGCTTCAAAGAACAAAGAAGATTTAAAAAAGAGTAAAAAAAGTGAGGCTACAAAAAAGAGTAAGGACAAGGATGAGTCAAAGTCCTCTAAGAAATCTGCTAAGAAAAGCGAAAAGAGCAAGGCTGAAAAATAGCTAGAAAAATATACGGGAGGCTACAACAGCTTCCCGTTTTTTTTGAAAGCACTTTATTTCACAAACTTTAAAAAGTCTTACTCAGTTCTATCTACCTGCCTTGCGCATTTGTCCTTAAATCTTTAAAACCCGTTTATAATCTCTCATATAGTGATTTTAAAGAACAGCTGATATTATTTAATTCTAACTAGTTTTTTTGGTAAACTCTTTAGTTTAGTGAATACGTAAGTGACAATAAAAAGCTACGTATTGCTAAGTGGCGAAAGTCTTCCGAACTATGGGAAAGGAGTAGGACGACTCATTAGCGAAGTTTGTTATTCCTGATTTGCTAGCCAAAGATTCTATAATAGTTGTGGTTTACGATGGATACAAAGATACCATTACCAACGATTTGAAGTTTTATAAACCTGTTATTTCTGAATTCACAAACAACCTTACCTTTCGAGAAACGATGACAATTGTGGGTGATCATTTCGACTCAAGACCCGAGAAAAATATTGTGAGGTTCGGCAATATAAATGCCACAGTGTTAATTGCTAATCGAAAGGAATTGACGGTGAAAGTTCCTGACAACCTTGCCTCAGCTCAAAGCAATATCTCTGTTTTTTGCAATACACAGTAGACTGTTTCTCCTAATTTGTTCGTACTTAAAAAGCCAAAACTTTTGGAGACACCTTCCACCGGATTGGCGAATGATGTTGAAGATAAAAGGACAATACTTCAATCCTGATATTCAGAGAAATGAAATATTTTTTGACATTAGCGTTATTCTCTGGAACGTAAACGGCCGTTTTTTTAAGAAACGGCCAATAAAAAGTAGATAATCTCACCTTAATTCCCCCTAATCCCCATTTCCAAGCCTCTCAACTCGGCCAAACCTTTTAGCCTACCAATTACCGAATAACCAGGGTAAGTGTTTCTGTTAAAATCGTCTAAAATTAAATGGCCATGATCTGGGCGCATTGGTATGCGAACTATCCCATTGCCAGAAGAAGCTCTTTTTTCCTGCTCGGCGACTACCGCTTTCATAATGGCGTACATGCTGTTGCTACCTTCCAAATGCGGAGCTTCAAAAAAACTACCATCAGCCTCCCGTTGGACATTACGCAAATGGCAAAAATGGACCTTATGCCCTAAACGCTCAATCATTGCGGGTAAATCATTTGCTGGGTTTGCGCCCAAAGAACCGGTACAAAACGTAATTCCGTTACTGTCAGAATCAACTGCATCTACTATGAACTGCAAATCTTCCTCGTTGCACACAATACGTGGCAATCCTAAAATAGGGAAGGGAGGGTCATCCGGATGAATACACATTTTAATGCCCTCTTGCTCGGCAGTCGGGATAATTCCTTTTAAAAAGTAAGCCAGGTTTTCACGAAGTTCGGTTTTGCCAACTTTACTGTATTTTTCTAAATGCTCGTTGAATTCTGGGATGGTAAAAACCTCATCTGTACCTGGTAAACCAGCCATAATGGTCTCGGTCAATAGTTTTAGTTCCTCAGCGTTAAGCTGTGCTAAATAGTTTATTGCTTTTTGCTGTACTTCTTCGCTAAACTCTTTGAAAGCTTCGGGACGTTTTAAAATGTATAGGTCAAACGCAGCAAGGGCGATGGCATCGTAACGCAAAGCCACGGCTTTATCGGGCAATGTAAAACGTAGGTGTGTTCTTGTCCAGTCTAAAACCGGCATAAAATTATAACAAATGACTTTAATGCCCGCTTTTGAGAGGTTTTTAATTGTCGTGTTGTACCGATCAATATAAAAATCACGTTCGGTAGTACCTGTTTTAATACTTTCGTGGATGTTTACGCTCTCCACCACAGACCATGTTAAGCCTGCATCTTCAATCATCTTTTTGCGTTCCAAAATATCTGCTTCCGTCCAGATTTCTCCGCTAGGAATTTGGTGTAAAGCAGTAACAATTCCGGTAGCTCCAGTTTGTTTAATATCAGCGAGGGTAACTTCATCTGCCGGACCAAACCACCTAAAGGTCTGCTCTAATTTTTGATTTTCGGTATTCATTTTATTATAGATTCCAGTAATTTAAATTCAATTTTATATAATCGAATGAGTTTTAGCTTTAAGCTTTGTGCCTTCAGCTTTCAGCATTTTGAGTTAATAAAGTCTTCTTAATTGCAACCCATTTAAAATGGGTTTGCTTTTGATAGGGATAAAATTAAGTACGATACCCATTCCATTTTTAACGCTTACGCTGATTTTTGTGGCATAAGCAACTTCTGATACCAGTTCATTTTTTGTCCCCAAGTTTTCAATTACTGTAGAGCCATTTACACTAACATTAAAACTTCTTTCCGTCAGTTTCTCGTTTTCTGCATTAGCACCAAGATTATATACTAAAGCTTCTTTTTCTTTATCTGATAAAAGTTCGGCAAAATGTAAGGTAAGCTCATAGTTACCATCAGGAACATCTAATTTAAACTGCTTTATGTCCTCTCGTAGGGTAGCGTAAATTGCATCGTAATCTGTTCCTAAAATGTTTTTATCTGTTCCAAAACTTT
>JBBSTQ010000381.1:0-3695 GCA_038235745.1 Sphingobacteriales bacterium | reverse complement strand
CTGTCTTCAAATTCTTCCATAAAAACGATAATTATTTTGCGAAAATAATAAACCTAATCTTAATATAGGCATCATTAGCATATTTAACAATTTTTTACATCATAACGAACCCATCTGTCCAGTCAGGTGACTTATAAAGCCTACAGCTTCTGCAGCATTGTAAAACTGACGGTTAATATTTACATGCATGTTGTGAGATGACTAAAAAAAATTTCATTATATGCAAAAAAAAATAAACCTTAGAACGATGTGAGTTTTGGCATTTTTCTTGTTTTTATATCAGCATTATCATACATCTTAAATAAAAAACATTATGGCAACTAAAGAATCAGAAGAAATGAAAAATTCAGAATTTCATCAATTTTTCATAGACGAGTTGAAAGATATTTATTGGGCAGAGACTCATTTAGTTAAAGCGCTACCAAAAATGAAAAAAGCATCGACTAGCGAGGAGCTGTCTAAAGCTTTTGATAAGCATCTAACTGAAACAGAAAAACATGTAGATACTTTAGAAAAAGTATTTGAAATTTTAGGCGAGAAAGCCGCAGGAAAAAAATGTGAAGCAATGGCAGGTTTGCTGGCTGAAGCAGAAGACATCATCGGCGATACTGATAAAGGTACAATGGTGCGTGACGCAGGTTTGATTTTAGCTGCTCAAAAAGTTGAGCATTATGAAATAGCCACGTACGGAACTTTAAGAGTCTTTGCGAAAACAATGGGACATAACGACATTTATGACTTGTTAACTAAAACACTAGAAAACGAGAAAACAACTGATGTAGCGTTAACGAAGATTGCAGAATCTTTTGTTAATGAGGAAGCATCAGCAGAATAATTTCATCTACCTATGAAATTTTATGGACCGGTCTCAAGGTGGGATCGGTTTTTTTATTCATTAAATCCAATACAATGGAAAAGTTATATACTGCAGTAGTAACTGCAAAAGGAGGAAGAGACGGACACATCAAATCATCAGACGGTGTTATTGATTTAGACATGAAAGCGCCCAAAGCAATGGGTGGAGAAGATGGTTTTGCTAATCCAGAGTTATTATTTGCAGGAGCCTGGGGAAGTTGCTATTTAGGTGCTTTAGGCTCTGTAGGTAAAAGAGATGGTGTTGACGTAAGTGAAGCAACAGCTGAAGTTCATGTTAGCTTTAATCAAGAAGGCGAAACATCTTATCAATTATCGGCCGAAATTCACGTTCATATTCCTGGATTAGAATTAGATAAAACACAAAAACTGGCAGACGCAGCTAACAAAGGCTGTCCGTATTCTAAGGCAACTAAAGGTAATATTGAAACTGTAGTTAAAGCAGTTTAAACCTTTTTGACAATTATCTAGCTTAAACTCGTTCACTTTTAGTGTATGGGTTTAAGCTTTTTGTTTTTTAGCCTAATTGCTGTGGGATCAAAAACGTGTTTTTAAATATTTATGGGCATTGTCTTGTTTTAAAAAATGTATCCTTAGATTTGAGACCATAGTTAATGCCGTTTTTCGCAAAATAGCTTTGTATATTAACGGTATAAAAATCATTAAATAAAAATTCAATCTCTCAAATAATGAAAGAAATATCTGATATTGGCGTAATTGGTATCGCCGTAATGGGCGAAAACTTAATCTTGAACATGGAAAGCAAAGGCTTTTATGTTAGCGCATTTAACCGTACAGTTGACAAAGTTGAAGACTTTGTAGCTGGTAGGGCAAAAGGTAAAAATATATATGGTGCACACACCATAGAGGATTTTGTTTCATCGTTGAAAAGTCCCCGCAAGGTAATGTTAATGGTTAAGGCTGGTAAACCAGTTGATATTTTTATTGATAAGTTGATCCCACTTTTGTCGCCAGGCGATATCATTATTGATGGTGGAAATTCACATTTCCCCGATACTGAACGCAGAGTGGAATATTTAGAAAGCAAAGGTTTATTGTTTATTGGAGCTGGAGTTTCTGGTGGCGAAGAAGGTGCTTTATTAGGCCCATCTATTATGCCAGGCGGTTCGCCAAAAGCATGGCCCGCAGTAAAACCTATTTTTCAAGGCATTGCTGCCAAGGTTGACGACGGTACGCCATGTTGCGACTGGGTTGGCGAAGGTGGCGCTGGTCACTTTGTGAAAATGATTCACAACGGTATTGAGTATGGCGACATGCAGTTAATAAACGAAGTTTATCAAATCATGAAAGACGTTTTAAGAATGTCTGCTGATGAAATGCATGAAGTGTTTAAAGAATGGAACGAAGGCGAGCTGGATAGTTACTTAGTAGAAATTACTCGTGATATTTTAGCTTTTAAAGACACAGACGGTCAGCCTTTGGTTGATAAGATTTTAGATACTGCAATGCAAAAAGGAACTGGTAAATGGACTGGTACTGTCGCTTTGGATTTAGGTGTTCCGTTAACTTTAATTACAGAATCTGTGTTTGCAAGGTGCTTGTCGGCATTAAAAGATGAGCGTGTTGCGGCTTCGAAAATTTTAAAAGGCCCAGAACCACAGTTTTCTGGAGATAAGCAGGCCATGTTAGATGATTTAAGAGATGCATTGTATGCCGCTAAAGTGATTTCTTATGCGCAAGGTTATCAGTTAATGAAAGCCGCTGCTGCAGAATTTAAGTGGAATTTGAATTATGGCGGTATTGCATTAATGTGGAGAGGTGGCTGTATCATTCGTTCTAGATTCTTAGGTAACATCAAGGAAGCTTATGATAACAACCCTGAGTTAGCTAACCTGCTGTTAGATCCATTCTTCGCAGGTAAAGTTCAAGCTCACCAAGCTGGATTAAGACGAGTTATTTCGGCTGCAATAATGGACGGTATTCCAGTCCCTTGTTTGAGTGCAGGATTAAACTTTTACGATGGATACAGAACAGAGCGCCTACCTGCAAACTTATTGCAAGCGCAACGTGATTATTTTGGAGCACACACTTACGAAAGAATCGATAAAGACAGAGGTCAGTTTTTCCATACCAACTGGACTGGTAGGGGTGGAGATACATCTTCTACAACCTACGAGGTTTAATACTTCGGTTTAATAAAGATAAAAGCCTCGCATCTAAGGAATTTTTAGAGCGAGGCCTTTTTGTACAACAGGATTTGGATAGTTTCATCATACTGGTTCCGGAACTATGGGTAAAAAAAAAGGAGGAAAACATTTACTCGCTCTCCCCCTATAAAAACTAAAAAGAGTTTACTAATTGAACCTCAAAAAAGTATAGTTTCCTAAATTTACTCTCGGTAACGTAGATCCATATTTCAGGTTGATCTGAGTCATCATTTCATTTGCAACTACTGCATAACCCATTGGCGTTAGATGTACACCATCTAAAGAGAATACTTTCCCGCTAACAAAAGATGTATTTAACGTAACACCATCAATCACTCTACCGGTGCCTTTCAAAGAATTTAAATACTCAAAAGCATCAAAAATAGCTAACCCTTTAGCGTCGGCTAAAGTTTTAATACTAGTGTTGTAGCTATTTACGAAATCTCTTACAGTGCTAACTTCATCTTTATCTAGCACAAATTTACTTTCTATTGGATTGTTTGGATGTAATCCGTAAGGGAAAGGATTTTGAGTAGAAGTTGTGCCCATTAATGCTGAAGGGAAAGGTAGAATTATTAAATCTTCGTTGGTGGCAACTCGTGGCCCTGCGCTAGTAGCAATGAACAATGATTGTACCTGCGGATTTTGTGCTTT
>JBBSTQ010000380.1:0-3699 GCA_038235745.1 Sphingobacteriales bacterium | reverse complement strand
TTTGTGTTGCAGTCAACCGCTTCGTTTAAAATTGTAGATAAGGTGAAAATCTCTGGCGACTTACTGTTTCAAGGGGAAACCAAAGCCAAGATTTATGACCAACCAAGCGGTTTCCCAAATACTACCTTTACCGTTAAACCAATTAAAGCTTTCGCTGATATCAGCGTTGGTGCAGAATACCAATACAACAAACAGATTTCTGCGTTTTTTAGAGTGAACAACATTTTAGCGAACGATTATCAACGCTTTCCTTATTATAACAACTACGGAATAAACATTTTAGGCGGAGTGAGCTACGGCTTTTAGAATTTTTTAGGTGGCTAACGTTAAAAAAACTACTTTTACGGATTGATGGATATTTCAAATTATTTGGTACAGCTAATCGTAGAAAAAGATCAGGTAATTGTGCCTGGTTTGGGTAGGTTTTTTAAAAAACGCAAGCCCGGTTATTATGACGACGCTTCCAAAACTTACTTTCCACCAAGCGGAGAAATTGTTTACGCGGCTGAATATCTACACGATGATAAATTGGTTCATTTAATCAGCCAAAAGAACGAAACGTCTTTAACATCTGCTTACGCAATCTTAGATGAATATATTAGAGAGATAAAGCTTGCTTTAAAAACTGGCGAAGTTAACCTTGACGGAATAGGAACGCTGAAAAGCGACGACGGTCAAATAACTTTAACTTCGGTAAAACAAGCCAACCTAAACAAAGATTTTTTTGGACTACCTGCTGTAGATACGCTTTCTGAACGCTTGGTAGGGCAAGATAGCGAAACTTACAGTTTGGCTCAACAGGCTTTGAACACATCCTTACCAGATGAGCTTTTTGAAAGAGAACCAAAAAGAGGGGTTTTGGCGATTACAATGGGCATTATTGCGGTCGTGATTTTGGCAGGGATCATTGGCTTGTACTTTGCAAAACCAGATGTTTATAAGAATTTAGTAAATCAGATTCAAACTTACATGCCAAAACAAAGCCCGACGCCAATTGCTCCGGTTTCTCCAAAAAACCAAACACCAAGCGCCGCAGCGCTTCAAAAGGCAGATTCAATTTACAACAATAACGATATTGAGGCGAAACTTAAAAAAGAAGGTTTTGATGTTGAAAAAGTAAAAGATTCTACAAATGTGTCGGTTAATGCGAACGTTATCCCGAAGAAGGGAAATATTAAGTATGAAATTATCATCGGCTTATACACAAGACGCGAAGATGCCGTTAAAAGAGTAAGTCAGCTAAAGGCAAACGGAATTGATGCACACATTGTTGATGATGCTGATGGACCAATGATTAAAATTAGTTGCGCAACACTTTACAGTAACGCCGAAGCAGACAAAGAATTAGCTAGAATTAGAGAAGAGTTAAACCCAGAAGCATTTAAAAAAGCAATTAAAATTTTAAAATAGAACATGTTTTTACAAGATACATTACAACCGTTAACAGATACCGCAACAAACGCTGTTTCTGCACTGCAAGCTAGTCCGGAGCAAGAATTAAGCTTATTTGAATTATTGACCAAAGGAGGCTGGGTGATGATTCCGCTAGCTATATTGGCACTTTTAGGCTTAGTGATATTTTTTGAGCGTTATTTAACCATCAGAAAAGCCAGTAAGGATGAGTCACAACTGACCATGCAAGTGCGGTCAAGCATCAAAACCGGCAATTTAGATTCCGCAATAGCGATTTGTAAAAGTAGCAATACGCCATTGGGTCGTATGCTACAAAAAGGCTTATTAAGAATTGGTCGCCCGATAAAAGATATTGAAGGTGCAATTGAAAATATTGGAAGATTAGAGGTTTCTAAACTTGAGAAGAACTTAGGGATTTTAGGAGTTATTGCCGGTATTGCACCGATGCTTGGTTTCGTGGGAACTATTATTGGAGTAATTACCATTTTTCATGATGTTTCTGTAAAAGGAGTGATTGAAATTGGAACAATTTCAGGCGGTTTGTATGTGAAAATGATTTCATCTGCAACAGGACTTATTATTGGTATTGTTGCCTATATTTTGTACAATATTTTAACTGCCATGGTGGATAAAGTAGTACTTAAGATGGAGACAGATTCTATTGAATTCATAGATTTATTAGAGGAGCCAGGCCGATGAATTTAAGAAAAAAACAAAGACCACATGTGGAAGTGCATACCTCTGCACTAAATGATATTATGTTTTTTTTACTGCTGTTTTTCCTTTTGGCATCTGCGGTGGTAAACCCTAATGTGGTAAAACTATTTTTGCCACGCTCAAGTTCGGGGCAGGCTTCTCCACAAAAAACAATCAATGTTTCTATCACAAAAGATTTGGACTATTTTGTAGAAAAAGAACAAGTTCCTTTTGCGGCGTTGGAGCAGAAAATAGGGGCTTATCAACAATCAAATCCCGAGTTGACTGTGATTCTTTTCGCTGATAATAGTATTGCCATACAAAATGTAGTGAGTTTAACAGATATTGCGAACAAGCTTAAAATAAAATTGGTGCTGGCCACCGAACCGCAAAAATGATTAGCATATTAAAGAACGACGGCGAGAATAATTACCCAAAAGCAATTGCCATTTCGGTTGGATTGCTGGTGGCATTTTTGTTGGCGAGCATCTTTTATATTGTAAGTCAGGCCCAACCGCCCGAAGAAGTAGGTATCGGTGGAATTATTGTAAACTACGGTACTGCTGATGAAGGAATGGGCAATGATTACATGAGTGTGGAAGAACCGTCCGTTGACCCAAACGCGAATGGTAAAGCACCAGATAAGATTACACCTGATGAAGCGGTTACCCAAAACACGCAATCGGCAAATACTGATAACAACATTGTAACCGATGACAACTCCGATAACGTTAGCTTAAACACCAAACCCAATACCAGCAAAAACGCCCCGACGCAAAAAACGGAAGACAAACCTGCTAAGCCGGTAATCAATCAAAATGCGCTTTACAAAGGCAATAAAAATAAAGGAACTGGCACTGGTGACGGTACTGGCAGTGTTGCCGGCAATCAAGGAAAACCCGAAGGCGATCCATTAAGCGATAGTTACGACGGTACAGGGTCTGGAAATGGGGGAGTGGCTTTATCTTTACGGAGCAGAAGGTTTGTCAATTTGCCTAGCATTAAAGATGAAGGGCAGAAATCTGGTAAAATTGTGGTAGAAATTAGGGTTGATAAAAACGGCGTGGTGACCAGTGCAAAAGCCGGCGGGCGTGGAACCACCCTAACCGACCCAACCCTTTGGGATAAATGTGAAGACGCCGCTTTGGGTTCGAGGTTTAATACCTTAGAATCTGCTCCTGATACTCAAGTTGGGACGATTGTGTTTAACTTTAAGGTTAAGTAAGTTTTCTCACTTTTAGATGTTGATTTCCTCTTCTATTAGAGTGTTATTATAGTCTTGACGTTTTATAGAATCTCGAAAATGCAAATTCGCTTAGTTAGGTTCAAGCTCTAATCTTAGATTAAATGCTCAGCTAAATTAATAACCGCAATTAACTTTGAGACTAAGTAAGAGCGTTTTTTTAACCAATGATTTCTTGTAAGTTGACAGTTTTTAATTACTTAAGTTTTTCCTTATTTTTACCCAAAATAGCGCCAGTTTATGGAAACAATAAATATTAAAGCTTACACTTCTGATGATTCACAAATAGAAGCTTTGAAAGCTTTTATGAAGGCTTTAAAGATTAAGTTTGAGGTTTCAAAGGACAT
>JBBSTQ010000379.1:0-3741 GCA_038235745.1 Sphingobacteriales bacterium | reverse complement strand
GAAGGCTGGAAGAGAGAGTTCCCTAATTTGCCAATTGTGGAGAGCGAATATATGCGAGATGAGGCACCACGTAGGGTTTGGGATAAAAATTCTTTGCCAACATACGGTGTTTATCCACGGAAAGAACTGAACCAATACAAATGGGATTCGGAGCAATATGCGGCATTGCAGGTTAGCCATTGGTGGTTAAAAATGGGGGTAAAGCCTTACCATGCAGGCGGTGCAAATTGGATTTTTTCTGACGGGACATCAGGAGGGCGTAACCCTAGTGAAGTAACCAGAGCTAGTGGCGAGGTTGATGGAGTTCGTTTACAAAAGGAAGCGTTTTATGCATTAAAATCCATGTGGCGCTCAGAACCACAAGTTCACGTAATTGGGCATTGGACTTATGAACCAGGTGTTAAGAAAGATATTTATGTGGTTTCTAACTGCGCCATGGTTAAGCTTTATGTGAATGATAAACTCATCGGTACCAATGCTAATCCAGAAAACGCTTATCTGTTTAAATTCCCGAATGTTGCTTACCAAGCAGGCGAAATAAAAGCTGTTGGCTTTATTGATGATAAAGAACAAGTGAGTCAGCAAAAAATAACTGTCGGCAATAAAAAAAGCATCAAACTAACAGCCATAAAAGGGCCAAACGGGTGGCGGGCAGATGGTTCTGATGTAGTATTAATAGATGTAGAAGTGGTGGACAGTTTAGGCAGAAGATGCCCTACAAACCAGCAGGACATCAGCTTTACTTTCTCTGGCGACGGCGAATGGCGAGGAGGATACAATAGCAATACGCCAGAAAACACAGGCAAACTGAAATTATATACCGAGGCTGGGATCAACAGAGTTTCCGTTCGTTCTTTAAGGAAAGCCGGCTCGGTAACAATTACTGCTTCGGGCGAGGGAGTTGCGCCAGCAAAGATTGTGATCAACTCAGAAAAAGTAAATATCCAAAACGGCTTGACAACTGAGTTGCCTCAGGTTTATCAAGAGAAAATGAGCGCACCCGAACCACCCGAAATGCCACAGCCTGGCAATACCCAAGAGTTTGGCGCCAACCTAATTGGTTCAAAGATTATTGCATTTTCATCAGAGAAAAGAGATAAGCCTGCCGTAAGTACAACGGATCGAATTGCAGGAACTTTTTGGGAAGTGAGCGCCAAGAAAGAAGCGCAGTTTATCGAGTTGGATTTGGGTGTACCGCAATCCATCAACAAAATGAATATTCTGACGGATGAAAAAAGTGTTTTCACTTACAGTTTAGAAGCCAAAACTTCCCTATCCGAAAGCTATAAAACGGTTTTGAATGAAATAGAAACCGATGGGAAAACGGAAGCAAACATCAAAGTTATTCCTGAAATTACGGCTCGTTACATCAAACTGAAAATATCATCCACAAAAAAACCTGATCCGTTAAATATTAGTGAAATTTTGCTCTACGGCGAAATGGTAAAACAAGAAAGTGCGATTTTTAAGAATTTTAGCTATACCGGGGAAGGTACTTCGCTTTTAAAAGCTAACTTACAAAACGGAAACATTATTTATACCGATAAACCTTTTTTGTACAGCAATTTGCCTAATTATTTACTAGGTGCAGAATATGTTGAAACACCCGATGCCGATAAGATTTATTGGGCTCGTGATCAACTGCAGTTTTTAGCTGGCGATAATATTGACGTTTATATTGCTCATGATGATAGGGCTGCTGTTCCAGAATTTATAAGTTCTGCTTATACAAAAACTGCTGATAAATTGATGATCAACGGAAAGCCACACAGCATTTACAAACGAGAAGTAGCTAAAAACAGTGAGGTAATCATGGCTGGAAACGTTGATTTAAACCCCACTAAAAATGCGAACATGTATGTTGTTTTTGTAAAGAAAAGGAAGTAAGAGATGTTGAAATAGTTATCCATGGCAAATAATGATGCCAAGGCTTAATGGCTAGCGTTAATTTGCAACTTTTATGTTCCTTGAGAGATAGCTGTTTAATTGACGGGACTAAAGAAAAACTTTGTTGATAGGGATTCTAATGTTAAAAGCACAAGTCTCCCCATTAGCAAAAGTCTTGGTTCCAAAGCCTTTTCGAGCAAATGCTTGGCTTGTGCTTGTTTGGTATTAAGCAAGCTATCTTTTTTGAGTTTAGAGGGATAGTAATTGAATTTATAATTTTTATAGTTGAGTTATAGTGGTATTATTTATCAACCAACTCTCATCCTTGTTAACGTAAAAAATAAATGAAAACAATAGCTCTCAAAATAAATGAGCGCACCAAAGCGGGTAAAACATTGTTAGCTATGGTAAACTTTTTTACATCAGAAAACGAAGGCGTTGAAATAATTGAAACTGAATTAATAGATGGAAAAATAGAAGGCGAGCAGGCTGATAACCCGCAGTTTGTTGAGATGGTTTTGGATGCAGCAAAAAGTAAAAACAGAACCAGAGTAACGTCAAAAAACTTATGGCAAAGTTTATAATCGAATTATCCGATTTGGCAAAAGATCAACTACAAAGACATAAAAAATCGGGCAACAAAGCTTTTTAAATAAAATTTCAAAAATATTTGAAGATTTAGAAAATAACCCTTTTGTTGGTGTAGGTAACCCAGAGCAATTAAAACATCGCCTATCTAAATTTTGGTCGCGTAGAATACTCCTGTCCGTAGAATATAGCGTAGCGGTTTCTACGGATTGCATAATGGAATAGAGTCTCCAGACTCGTTAAACTTAGATTAGGTTTTCATTTATTGCCTTCAGTTCCTAGAAGATAAAAACCTCAAAAAGCTGAGACATTAAATCCCAGCTTTCGTTGCTCTTCATTTTTAACAAAGTTTTTCTTTGTGCTTTAGATTATTTTCATCCAAAGCCTAAGTTTTCTTTAGCTCATTATTTAAGTTCGGAAGACTAGCGCTAGATAAGGTTGCCAGAAATAAAAATTAAAACTTTTTTTCAAACCTATCATTTAGTGCCGGACACAGTCCTGAATTTCAAAAAAAATTAAGTGGTCGCTGAATTAGCGAACACTTAAACCAGTGGGAAGTAGATAGGAGTAAGAATTAGCGAACACTTAAACCAGATGGGATCAGCCGACGGATCATCTAAGATTAGTTATAGAGTCCATTGTTAGATATTTTTGTTTTTCCATCTATAATCTCGATTCTCAGAACTCGAAACCATACATTGTTTTGACTAATTGACTCAATATATTGATCTTCCTGCTTGTCTCGGGATACAACTCTTAGAAAAAGCTTATAATTAGAATCTGTCTTTGTGTTGAAAATCAAAATCTTTGAACTCGCTTCTAATACGCCAATCTCCTTAAGTGTTACAACACTGTCTTTTTTGATATTTTCATTAAATATATGCTTTCCCACCAACGAAAGTTCGTTTTTAATACTACTTTCGCTACTGACACTGATAATTATATATCTCCCCAAAACAAAAGCTAAAAAACTGACCATAATAAAAATAATAATATTTAACCCAATCAGTTTGTTGAGTTTTTTTTTCCAACTACGATTTTGTACAGTTTTGTTAACGTTCTTATTTAGGTATTCGACTGTGTAATATAGAACTACTACCGCTGGAAAAAACATGAAAAAATTATATATTAACTTGACGGCAATCTAAAGTAATTTTTGTATATTTATCTATGGAAAAAGAGGACTTTAGGACGGTTGCTGAATCAACCAGGTTTTTGATACGAAAACGGGCAATTCAGCTTTGTTTGTCAGGTAAAAAGCAATAT
>JBBSTQ010000378.1:0-3754 GCA_038235745.1 Sphingobacteriales bacterium | reverse complement strand
GAGTGCAATTACGGCTTAAATGTAGGATTGGGGGTAATTATTGTTTTGGCAAACATGGAATTTAACCCAGCAAACCCAACTTATTACAACAAAAATATCTTGATTGAGAACAATACTTTCAAAATTTTCAACCCAAATATTTTGAATATGAAATCTGTTGATGGCTTAACTTTCAAGATTAATAAAATTGAATATACCAACACCTATAAGTTGCCAGAATGGTACGCCACTCAAAAAATTGAGCCATTTATACTTCAAAATTCTATAAATATTAAAATCAAGAAATGAGAAGAACAAGCTTTTTAATTCTACTTTTTGGATGTTTTTTACTGATTGGTTTTAATGCTAAAGCTGATTTAGAAACCATCAATGGCGTTAAAATAACCCGTGATGACAATAGCGTTTCTATAGAAAATAAGTGGGTAGCGTTAAACTACAATTTAAAATTAGGGACTTATACCGCAAAGGATAAATTAAAAAATCTGGAAGTGATTTACAATGCTTCCACCAATATCAATAGTTTTAGTTCGAAAGATTTGGATGCTGTTCGTAGTTTTAAAACCGAAACTATTTTTGATATTTTAGGCAAGGGAGCGTCGATATTAATCAGCTCAAAAAAGGCAGGCTTTCCCACTCAACTTTTAAGAATCAAGTTATATGAAAGTTTGAGTACTGTAGTATTTGAAGCAGGCATCAAAAACACAACAGATAAAGATTTTATAGTAAAAAAAATAGTTCCAGTTGCTGATGCATCTTTGTTTAAGAATCAACAGCTCAATAATAAGTTTCGTTTGCTAAATGGCGAAGGTGGCGGAATAGAAACTTTTATCCAAAAAGAGCCAGCCGTTTTATCACAAAACAATGTGGTCTTGAATTTTGGAGGAGGGAGCAATCCGCATACGCTAGTGGCTGGTGGCTTAACTTATAATGAATTTGAGAAGTCTGTACAAATCACGGAAGATAATCTCCGAGCGCCAGATTTAGCCAATTTATTGCCGAACGCTTCCATGTTAGAATACGTTGATATTGGCGAAATCAGTGACCCAAGCATCCCAAAATATGTAACAATTGATAAATTTAACAACAAAACCAAGTTTAAGTTCGCCGGAAGTTTTGCCGAAGCAAAATCAATCATTTATGATTCGGGGGAGTTCAAAATCGATTTTAAAAACCTTAAATTTGATGAAGATTATATTTTGGGACTCGTGTTTGGAAGTAATTATGACAGTCAAAAACAATCAGTCCTGCTTCTACAAAACGGAGAAGAAACCGAGCTTTTAGCCCCCACCCTACTTCCCGATTTGTCCACTGGTAAAAGCCCGAAATTATATTTATTTCCGATTTCAGCAAAGCTTAGAGAAAATGGTCTGGCGACAATCATCATCCGTAAAAACACGGGATCCAATACCATTTTGAATGAATTGGTTTTTTATAAAGGAAGTATTACTGATGTTAATTCTCCAATTGAAATTCCAAAATCTCCGTCGAAATTTATAAATGTAAAATTCAATTTATTTGCCGAGGACCCAATCGGGAAACGTGTTAGTCCGGGAGAAACTTACCTTCCTGCTAAAGATGCTTTTTACCTTAATTTTTCAGAATCAAATCCTATAAATGCGGCCGAAGATTATGCTTTAACCGTAAAAAAAGCACAACAGGTAAGTTTAAAGCATTATTTCTTTCCAACCATTTGTCTTTGGTACGCCATGCAACCACTTTATGGAGGCGGTGTTGCCGGAAGTGTCAGGGCAATTAATGATTCGCCGGGAGCGGTAGCGGAGATGCAAATGGTTAAAAATTCTGGATGGTTAAAATACACTACAATGGGCATTCGGCTGGTGCCAGATTCCTACGGAAAAAACAACGAAAATGGCTGGTGGGATGATGAACACTGGCAAAAATACGGAAGCGGAGATGCCGAAAGACAAGGAACTACAGAAATGGAACTGCCCGGTGCTCATTACAGAAAACCTTACGAAACCACAAAAAAATGGGCGAGTGCCGTAAGAGAATTGGGCGGTTTGCCGTTTTTTTACATGCAATCTGGGGTTCGTTCTAATGATTATTGCGAAGCTTTTCCCAATCAAATGTTGCACAATACAGCGTACCATAAAATCGGCGGAAAGCCAGAAACCTTGAACTTTAATTACGGGTCTTATGATTTTACGGACACTGCTTTTGTAAAGCACATGACAAAGGTTTATGCAGATCTTCGTGATGCTAAAATATCAGGGATGATGTTTGATTTTCCGCAAACGGTTTGGGCACCTTACGGCGGGATGGACGATAAATTTGCAACTACAGGCAGCCATTACAGAAAAGTTTTTGAGCTAGCCAGCAAAGGTTTGGGTGCTAAAGCTTACAACCAAGAAAGAAATATTACACGCGGGTCTGATTTAACAGCAGGAATTGTAGAATCGCAACGCATTTGGGGCGATATTGATGTGATTACCGCAGAAATGGTGATGCGTGGCGGTTTGCGTTGGTATAAAAATAGGGTTTTGTATAATTATGATATGGATGCAAAATCCTTGACGAAAGCAATGCCCTCAGACAATAATGATGGGATAAACAAGCTTTTGACCATGTCTTACGTTACCGCATCACGACTGATATTGGGAGAAAGTTTTGCGAAACTGGATACCAATAAAATACACTCTTTATCAAGAGTTTTTCCGTATCACGATAAGCCTAAAAGTGCCAGACCAATAGATGCTTTTTCTTCGGATTATCCAAGAATTTATGATTTTGAAGTGGATAGCACATGGCATCAGCTGACTTATTACAATGAAGATAACGAGTATCCTAAAACAATATCATCAAGTTTAAACGGGGTTCCCGGTTACGGAGGTTTAGGCTTAAATGAGAACAAAAACTATTACGTTTACGATTTTTGGAACAATAATCTGGTCGGGATATTCGCAGGGTCAGATTCTTTAAAACTAACGCTTAGAAAAGGTGAAGCCCGTATGATGTCTGTTCGAGAGCAAACAAAAAATCCACAGGTTTTATCCACAGATCGGCACTTGATGCAAGGTTTTATAGAACTATCAAACGTACAATATACCAACCGACTTTTGTCTGGCGATGCACAACTCGTTGAAAACGAAACCATGAAGATTATCATCGCAATCAATGGAAAAAAGCCCAAATCTGTCTTGATTGAAAAAGGGAAAGCCAGTTTTAAAATGATAGATAAGAACTTGATGGAGTTGAGTTTAGCTACAGAAAAATCCGAGAAGCTTAAATGGAACGTTAAATTTTGAATACGTCAATTATAAAAAACATTGTGAAACAAATCCTTGCCCTATTTATCATATTTAGTTGGCTTTTGCCAGTCAACGCTCAAACTATCAATGGGGTTGTAATTCAAGAAAAGCACAATATAATTTCAATAGACAATGGGCTAATCATCGTAAATTATGATCTTACGAAAGGAACTTACAACGCTTTTAATAAAGTAAAAGAGATTGAGGCAATTGCAAACGCGTACAGCCAAGTCAATGGTTTTTGTTCGAGTGAAAAAGGAGTGTTAAATACTTTTAAAGTTGAGTCGGTTAGTGATAAACTTGGCGAAGGAGCTTCATTGCTTATCATTTCTAAAAAGGAAAATAACCCTGACCAATTATTGAAAATCAAAGTCTATAAAAACCAATCATTTTTGGTAATGCAGAGTGGCATCAGCAATACGCTCAAAAACTCTTACACCGTTAAAAGTTTTTCTCCTTTGGTGGATGCCTCTATTTTTAAAGGT
>JBBSTQ010000377.1:0-3786 GCA_038235745.1 Sphingobacteriales bacterium | reverse complement strand
CTTACACCTTTAATAAAGCGCAATATAAACCTTTAAACGTCATCAAAAATAAACGTTTTCTTTCAATCGGGGTAAAACCTTATTTTTGCAAAAAAGATTGATACACTATGGATATTCAAAGAGGACCAATTTCTCAGTTTATTGAGAAAAACTACTTGCACTTTAACGCAGCGGCATTAATGGATGCGGCAAAAGGATATGAAACCCACTTAGATGAGGGCGGTAAAATGATGATTACCCTTGCTGGTGCTATGAGTACAGCAGAATTGGGTATTTCTTTGGCCGAAATGATCAGACAGGATAAGGTCTCTATCATCTCTTGTACTGGTGCAAACTTAGAGGAAGATATTATGAATCTGGTGGCGCACTCACACTACAAGCGTGTTCCAAATTACAGAGATTTAAGTCCGCAGGATGAGTGGGATTTATTAGAAAACCACTATAACCGCGTTACAGACACTTGTATCCCCGAGGAAGAGGCTTTTAGAAGGTTACAAAAGCACATCGAAAAAATATGGGCAGATGCAGAAGAAGCTGGTGAGCGCTACTTTCCACATGAGTTTATGTACAAAATGCTTTTAAGTGGCGTTTTGGAACAATATTATGAAATTGACCCAAAAAATTCGTGGATGTTGGCCGCGGCCGAAAAAAACTTGCCAATTGTTGTTCCAGGATGGGAAGATTCTACCATGGGAAATATTTTTACGTCGAACGTGATTAAGGGTAAATTAAAAGCCTCTACCATGAAAAGTGGAATTGAGTATATGGCATGGTTGGCTGGCTGGTACCCAGAAAATGCAGGTGGCAAAGGAATAGGTTTCTTTCAGATTGGTGGTGGTATTGCAGGCGATTTCCCAATTTGTGTAGTTCCAATGCTTTATCAGGATATGGAGATGGAAAACATTCCATTCTGGAGTTATTTCTGCCAAATTTCTGACTCGACAACTTCTTACGGTTCTTATTCTGGCGCAGTGCCCAACGAAAAAATCACTTGGGGAAAATTGGATATTGATACCCCAAAGTTTATTGTAGAATCTGACGCTACCATTGTAGTGCCGTTGATGTTCGCTTGGATTTTGAAGCAGTAATTTTTAGAGGCTTGAGGCGGATAGTGAAAGCTAGTTGCGTTCTATAAGTAATATTATTTTGAATTAAGACCTGCGATTTTCTGAATTGTGGGTCTTTTCAGTTAAAGGAAAAGAATTGAACCATTCCCTTCACGCGTCATTGCGAAGCCGAAGGGTTGGAAAAAAACGTAAAGGTGCTGTGGCAATCCCTAACCTACGAAGGCTGAACCCCTTTTTTTTAAGCAGAGTCGTTAACACACTAAACCTTTCCGCTCAATCCTATTGTCTCTTTCATTTTACCGATTTAGTAAAGTTTTTATATGCAATTGAATATAAAATCGACTGTTAATTAGTTTTTATATCTATTTACATATAATTTATAATAATTGCTTACTTTTATATTCAAATACATATAAAATGATTTCGATAGCTGACTTTGTTAAGACAAGACGAAAACAATTAGGGATAACACAAGAAGAATTCGCCGAGAAAGCAGGTGTGGCGTTAACTGTTGTCCGTAAAATTGAACAAGGAAAAAATAACCTTAGTCTTTCTAAAGTAAATCAGGTTTTAAATATGTTCGGCCATGGCTTAGGCCCAATAAGTAATAAGTAAGTATGAGACAGGCAATCGTAAAATACAATAATATATCCGCTGGTATTTTGACCGAAACAGATGACGGCGACTATGTGTTTGAGTATGACGAAAATTTTATAGACAGGGAGATGATTAAAACTCGAAGTAGTTTTTTTTATAATCGATAATAACCGTTTTAGAGATTATATTGTAAACTATCATTTGGAAACCGAACGTGTGAAAGTGTATTGATGGCGCTATCACTTCAGGGATTGCCAACCCTCACTTGCAAAATCGTTAAAAAAAATTATATTTACTCATCGCCCTAAGAAGAAAATAAAAGCAGCTCAAACCAATTCAAATGGAAAAACAAACGATCGAAAAATTAAACAAATCATTTGAAGAGTATGCGTACAAGCAGGATGGTATAGAATATTGGTTAGCCAGAGAACTTAAAGATTTACTAGGTTATGCAGATTGGCGTAATTTTTTAAATGCAATTGAAAAAGCTAAGGAAAGTTGTAAAACCACCGGAGAAGTGGTTTCTAATCATTTCGTTGACATCACCAAAACGATACAAATGCCCAAAGGGGCGAGTAAAGATTTATCAGACATCATGCTTACCCGCTATGCTTGTTACCTCATAGCACAAAATGGCGACCCAAAGAAAGAGCAAATAGCGTTTGCCCAAAGCTATTTTGCTATTCAAACACGCAAGCAAGAATTGTTAGAAGAACGTATCCAATTAATGGAACGCTTGCAGGCCAGAGAAAAATTAGCGATTACCGAAACCGAACTTTCTAAAAATATTTTTGAGCGAGGGGTTAACAATAAAGGCTTCGGTATAATCAGAAGCAAGGGAGATAGTGCTTTATTTGGTGGTTTTATCCCCAGCTAATCTTTTGAACGTTAAATTGGTTTTGCCTAAAGTTAAAGAGGATGCCGCTTTGCTTTAGGAGGGAAGAAGCAAAATTTCAATAAAACCTATTTTAACCAATTCGGTGTGGGGTTGCAGTTGAACGAAAAGCAAATAAGTGGAGTTTACAGACGGTTGGTAAAATGGTTGCCTAAAGCTATTGCGTTAGTTGATTTTTCATTTTTGAATGAAGAACACAAAATGGTTTATAAGGAGATGATTGTAATTAGAACTGAACTGTTTATCTGATATTTACAGCTCCATACTTTTCCTGTTTTTGTATCATTGCGAGGCTTTTTTTAAGCCGTGGCAGTCTCTAACCTATGAAGGCTAGACTTTTTTTAAAGTGCAGTCGATTAATGGACTTTTACAATAAAACGCGGAGACTGTACCAAAGGCACTCCTTTGGAATAATAGCGTTTTTAGATAGGCTTATATCTCAAATTTGTAATTGCATGAAGTGATTTAGAGCCATGGAAAGAGCGATGAATCAAACATTTCAATTGTTTGCTTTTCTATTACCAATAGTTTAGATTTATCAGATTACCCACTACTATTTGAAAGTACATTAATCAGTACTTCAAGCTAAATCGAATACGTGGGTGTATCTCTCTCTGTGTTGTTGCATCTGATTTTCACCGAGCGATAGAGGGCGTATAATATTAGATTAAAATAAATGACAAACCACGATCCGTTAGAGTATATCCGAGGCATTCAACAAATTCTAATTTCGGATAAAAAAAAGATAGGTTTCCTTTTTGGTGCAGGAAGTTCTTTAGCTTACAAAAACGAAAAATCACTTACTGTACCTGCTATTGGCAAAATGACGTCCGAAATTATAAAAGAAGTAGGGCTAAATAACGACAAGTATAAAGTTGCATTAGAAGAAATTAAGGAAGAATTAGGAGAGTATGGTTTCAATGTAGAAACCATACTATCTAACCTTGAACAAAAATTCACATTTATTGGGAAAGGGGAATTAAATACTCTTAATAAATCTGAATTTGCATCCTTGATTAAGGAAATAAAAAAAGAAGTTAGAGAAAAAGTAAGTGTCCATAATATTCAATTATGTGACGTAGTAACTAACTCATGTTACGCAAAAAACGATACCCAAAACGGAATTATGCCGCTTGAGGTGTTGATAACTTTTTGAGTTCCGCATAGGCCGCTTGTTGTGCTGACAGATAGATTTGATTTTTCATTGCAAAATGGTTTTTACCGGTT
>JBBSTQ010000376.1:0-3798 GCA_038235745.1 Sphingobacteriales bacterium | reverse complement strand
TCAGCCCCTTCCCTATCAGATTTATTGACCACAAAAATATCTGCAATCTCCATTAAACCGGATTTTAAGCTTTGAATCTCATCGCCAGATTCTGGCACCAAAACCACTACAGAAACATCCGCTAAACCAGCAATCTCTACTTCCGATTGTCCTACACCTACCGTTTCAACGAAAACAAAATCGAAATCTGCTGATTTTAAAACATCCACCATCTCAATTGTTTTTGCAGATAACCCTCCTAAAGATCCACGAGTGGCTAATGATCTGATAAAAACATTTTCATTTTTAAAGTGCTGGTTCATCCTAATTCTATCGCCTAGCAAGGAACCCTTATTAAAAGGAGAAGTAGGATCGACGGCCAATACGGCGACTTTGTAGTTTGTACTTAATTCGCTGAGGATGCCATTTAGCAAAGTGCTTTTGCCAGCTCCGGGTGGACCTGTAATGCCAATCACTGGCACTCCTTTAATTATTATCGATTGTAAAATCTCATCTGCACCTTTCAAATCGTTTTCAACAATAGTTAAAGTTCTGGCTAAGGATTTTATATCGCCATTAGCCACGTTTTTAATTAGATCGTTGAAAGGTGTTGTCATCAAAACAAAAATATCCATTAAAATATTAAAACGGGCATTTTTAAAAGCTTCATCCGTATGAATCTTAGATAGAAATTAAATTGTGAGGAAGCAGACAAAATTGCGCTCAACCAAAATTGGAGTAAAAAAATATAATTCGGTACATTTGCCAATTATTTCAAAGAATGAAAACCTATTTCAGATTAATTTCTTTTGCCAACCCAATCGGGAAATTTGCTTTTCCTTACTTCATATTCACTGTTTTTTACGCTTTATTCAATACGCTGGTTTTTTCAATGCTTATGCCGGTGCTAACGGTTTTATTCGATAAAAAAGCGGACACAGTCCCTATCACAAAAATGCCTGAATTTGATTGGACTTTTCAATATTTCTTAGATACCTTCAATTATAACCTTTACGAGTACACGCAGTTACACGGAGAAAAAGGTGCATTGATTTTTGTATCGTTGATTTTAGTTGCCTGTGTTTTTCTCAGCAATGTATTCAGGTATCTTTCACAACGCATTATGGAGGATTTACGAATCCACACCTTGCATAATTTAAGAGAAAGCGTTTTTAAATCGGTAACGGCACTGCACTTACATTTTTTTAACAGCGAAAGAAAAGGCGACATCATCGCCAAAATAACATCAGATGTGCAGGTCGTACAATATTGCATTACTAATACTTTGCAAGTAATTATTAGAGAACCGTTTTTGATCATCGGCTATATGATTTTGCTTTTTAGCATTTCCGCAAAGCTCACATTTTTCACTTTGTTGTTATTACCAGTTTCTGGGATTGTGATCTCAAGAATTGTGAAAAAACTCAAGGCAAAAGCTCTGGAAGCTCAAGGTGCGTTTGGCGTAATGGTTAGTTATGTTGATGAAGCCATCAGCGGGATGCGAATTGTGAAAGCCTTTAATGCGTTGCCTTACGTAAGAGGGAAATTTAATTCTGAAAACGACCGATATGCGAGACTGAACCGTTCAATGGCTCGTCGGCAACAATTAGCTTCCCCAGTTTCCGAGTTTTTAGGCGTATTGACCCTTTCGGGAATTTTGATTTACGGTGGCAGTTTGGTTTTGGATAACGACGCCAGTATCACCGCTGCTGGTTTTATCACTTATATTGGTGCTTTTTCTCAGCTGTTGCGACCAGCAAAAGCAATTTCAGAATCGTTCAGTAATATCAACCAAGGTTTGGCTGCGGGCGAGCGGGTATTAAATTTAATGGATACGCCTTCTGTAGTTAATGATGTAAAAAAACCGGTTGAATTGACTGATTTTAAAGAGAACATTATTTTCGATAACGTTGACTTTTACTATGGCGAGAAACGGATTTTAAATAAATTGAATTTTGTATTGCCGAAAGGCAAAACAGTGGCATTAGTTGGTCCGTCGGGCGGAGGAAAATCTACTTTGCTCGATCTAATACCACGTTTTTCTGATCCTCAATCTGGCACAATTTCTTTAGATGGAGTAGATATAAAAACTGCTTCGCAAGAGTCGCTACGTAATTTGATGGGGATTGTAAATCAAGAGTCTATCTTATTTAACGACACCATTTATAACAACATTGTTTTTGGTCGGGAAGGTTTTACGCAAGCCCAAGTTGAGAACGCAGCAAAGATTGCCAACGCCCATGAGTTTATAGAAAAAGCGGATGAAGGCTACCAAACCAACATAGGCGATAGAGGCATTAAATTATCTGGCGGACAAAAACAAAGGATTTGTATTGCGAGGGCCGTTTTGGGCAACCCTCCTATTATGTTGTTAGACGAAGCAACTTCTGCTTTAGACACTGAATCGGAAAAATTAGTACAAGAAGCGCTTGATCATTTGATGGAAAATCGGACTACATTGGTAATTGCCCATCGTTTAAGCACCATTAAGAACGCCGATTTAATTGTGGTTTTGGAAAATGGGAGAATTATTGAAACAGGAAATCATGAGGCGTTGATTGCAAAAGGTGGGCTGTATTATAAGTTGATTTCGATGCAGAGTTTTGAGGAGGGGTAACAAGGGTATTTATAACTACACATAAGCCGGTTAATACATAATTTAATGGACAAGAAGCTTCAAATTTTTATTTCATCAACCTACCTTGATCTTAAAGAAGAAAGACAAGCAGCTGTGGAAGCAATATTAAGTGCGGGACACATCCCGGCAGGAATGGAATTATTCAACGCCGGCAACGAAAGTCAGTTGACAACTATCCAAAAATGGATAAATGAATCTGATGTGTACATGCTCATTTTAGGAGGGAGGTATGGTAGCGTAGACCCCTCGCAACAAATAAGTTATACTGAAATAGAATATAAATATGCAGTTGAAAAAGGTATGCCGGTATTTTCTGTATTTATAACCGACAAAGCTTTAGACGATAAGATAAAAAGATTAAAAAAGACAGCTATCGAAGATAAAGAACCAAAAAAGTTAGAAGAATTTAAAAAGCTCATTTTATCTAAAGTTTGTAGACCTTTTGACGACCTTAAGGACATCAAGATTGCGGTCCATGAAACCTTAAATAAATTTAGCAGGGAATATAATCTGTCTGGGTGGATATCAGGAAGTGATATAAGTGAATACGATAGTTTGTTAAAAGAGAATTTAGAATTGAAAACCAAACTTCTTGATTTTGAAAAAATACCCCAACTTAATGAAAAAGGTTCAAATGAAAAAAATGACTATGGCAATCTCTCTTTTACGGAGTTAGCAGAAATATTGGAGGATATTAAGATAATTGTTCCAACTCATTTGACAAGCGAAAAAGTGTTGCCAAAGAATACCGATTTGTTAAACTTATTTTACAACGAACACAGCCGTTTTAATATTGGTATTCAACAGGTATACGGATATCCGGAAGAAGCCGAGCAATTCCTGTTTTCAAAATGTGCTCCAAAATTATTGACTTTTGGTCTAGTCGAGAAAGACAAAAGGTTTAAAATTGACAGGTTTAATACCTCAACATTAGGTTTGAGATTTTTAGCAGATGTGTCAAAAAACCAGTTAAAACAAAAAAAAAGCAAACAGATAGCTATCCCCAAGGAAAGAGGATTAGCGAAATGAATCAGACATCATCAAGCCAACACCTCCTCCAAAATCTCATGAGACCTCACCACGCCAAAATCCTCGATATGGAAACTGTAAAACTCAATAATTTTATTTAACAACGTTTTCCGCACCGAAGAACCAATCCGTAACTCATCAAAATTTTCGAT
>JBBSTQ010000375.1:0-3803 GCA_038235745.1 Sphingobacteriales bacterium | reverse complement strand
TGGACTTCAGCAAAAAAATATGTGTGATAGAGGAATCAAACGCTAAATCTCAAACATGAAAAAACTATTGCAAATCACTGCTATCTTAATGTTTTTTACAACATTGGGGTTAAAAGCACAGGACAAAATATACAAGACTAATGGCGAAGTTTTAGAAGCTAAGGTAATTGAAATTGGATAAATAGAAATAAAATATAAGGTATTCGCCAATCTAAATGGACCAACCTACACCATCGGTAAAAATCAAGTTTTAAAAATCACTTACGAAAACGGCAAAACGGAAACTTTTAGTACAAATTTTGCCGACTTAAAGCCTGTAAAAAGAGCACAAAATATTCTTGTTGAAGCTGGAACACAAGGTCTTCTTTTTAGCATTAATTATGATACCCGCTTCGATAAGAAAAGGAATGGCATTGGTGGCAGGGTGGGTATTGGTATTTTAACCGTCCCCATTTCGTTAAATTATTTACTGGGAGAAGGGAAAAACTTTTTTGAGATTGGTTTAGGCGCTACTTACATTGGTGGAAGCACTAGCTTCGATCTTTTCGGGAATGAGCTAGAAACCGAGCGTACGGTTGTCGGAACAATGGCGTTTATGTATCGTTTGCAACCGATAAACGGTGGTTTCTCGTTTCGAGGAGGTTTAACCCCTATCTTTTCTAGAAAAGATGGCTTTGTCCCGTATTATGCGGGAATTAGCTTGGGTTATTCTTTTTAAAGGATTGCCAGTTCAAAAAAATTTAAAATCGAAATAATCCTAACCAACCAATTCCATATTTTCCCAGCTTTCTTTACGATAGAAAGTAAACATTACCCAAGTAACAATCGTCATCAGAATAGCCGCAATCCAAATTGCAGTTTCCCATTGTGCCGCCCAATAATGTAAAAAGCCCAATGCAGCCGGCACTGCCATAATTAAAAATGTAACAAACATTTTCCCTCCTTTTTGATTACTTGGCGGTTGTGAAAAAGGAAACCCTTTTACCTGAAACAGCGCCACCAACAACCCGTAAAGTGTACCGACCATAAACACCAAAATTAAATCATTAATGACGGATGGTCCCCAAAATAACAGACTGAAAGCACCTATTGCCAAGTAGTAAGGCAAATAATATTTAACCAACACCGCTTTAAACATTCCAGCTAAAATCCGACCCGGCTCGTTGTGGGGCGTGGTGAAAAAAACCCAAGAAGCTTTGTATTTCTCCGTCATGCTGATGTGCTGTAAAACGGTGGTCAATACAAAACCGGTTAAATACATTAACAAAATGTACATTCTACCTTCAAGTAGATGGTTCTAGTTGTCTGCCATGCTGCCCCTGCTTTTATTTAGAAAGCCGAAATAAACAAAATAAACAGGAACGTAAGCAAACGATGGATAAACCTTTACCTTAAAATTGCGATAGCGGGACGAGAGTAACCAAGTGATTTTGAATCCTGCGTTTTCTAAAGGATGTGGTGCAATCACTTTCGCCAAACTGTTCATAAAACCTTTAGATGCACCTTTTCCCTCTGATGAAATTACAGTACCGTCATCCCCGCTGGCACTTATAGCAGACAGTTTTTGATTAAAGCCCGGTGCTAAAACTTTTACGACCAGATACAAAGAAACTATTGGAGATATAAGCGCTAAAAAGCCATAAATATACGTGGATAACTGAGCGGTTTTTATAGCCACGGCCAGCTCATGCAATGCAGCCAACCAATAAGAAGGTACAATGGCTAAAATTTGCACTGTCTGCAGATCTACTCCAGCTAAAACACTTGAGTCCATTAATCGAGGCAATGTGTAATAAGCCGCAAAAATAAGTACCGATAAAATGATTTGAAAATAGGAGATGAAGTCTTTAAAGCGTTGAGGGCTTGTGATCTTTAACACAATGAGGTAGGTAATATTTACCAGAAAGATACTCAGCGTGGTGGCAATTAAAACCTCGACTAAAAACACGATTCCAGAAAAAGCTCCTTGCCAGATAAACGAATAAAGTACTCCCGAGACAGAAATAGCAAAAGCCATTTTAGCAGTATGAATACCAATATGTAAAATACGGGAAATAGTAAATGTTCTGTCAGAAACGGGCCGTGGTAAGATGATGTAATTATCCCTTACGTCTATCAATACATTGGTAAAATCTGAAATAAGCGTGACGGAAAGCATCACCATAAAAGCACTAAAATAAACCGTGTGCCCCAAAAAAGGTTGTTTTAATGTTGCCAGCAAATAAGTAAAAAACAAACCCGTTAACCCAAGAAAAAACATGACCAACCAACTGGCATTATTTACATCTTTACTTTTCTTCTGTCTTTGTTGATTATAAACATTCGGCCGCCTATCGTCCATTTTCATTTTAATGGTTAAAATGATTCTTAGCTGTTCTGCATCAACCCCCATTTTTTCTAAAATAGGTTTAAATAGCAATACAAAATTGATGATATATCTGTTGAACATGGGGAAGGTCGCTAATTAGTTAATGGCTTAGTTCAACGCACTTAAAACATCTGCAGCTTCTCGGTTACCTTCCTCTTTACCTGTAAGTTTAGCAAAAATCTTCTCTAAGGTTTGGTCTCCGCCAGCTTTTAGGTCTTCAAAAGAACCATCCGCAACAATTTCCCCATTATTGATGAGCAAAATCCGATCAGAAACTTTCTCCACCACATCCATCATGTGCGAACAATAAAAAATGGTTTTTCCTTCCTTTGCCATCAGGGAAATTAACTCTTTTACCATAATTACGGCGTTGGCATCTAAACCAGAAAGCGGTTCGTCTAAAATGATGATTTTGGGATTATGGATGATTCCTGAAATCAATAAAACCTTCTGGCGCATCCCTTTAGAAAAAGTATCCATCCGTTGATCTGCATTGGCACCGATACCAAAAGCAGTTAGTAATTTTCCCACTCTAACAGCAATTGCTTCCTCCTCCATTCCGTAAAGCTTACCTATAAAATCAAGATACTCTAGTGGCGTAAGCACCTCGTAAATTTCCGCATTTTCCGGTACGTAGCCAATTTGACTTTTTACACTGAGGATATCATCTTTAATGTTTTTGTTATTTATAAACACATCGCCCTCAAAATCACTGATTAAACCCGTTAATATTTTTACGGTAGTTGATTTTCCGGCACCGTTTGGACCAATGTAGCCAATCACTTGCCCAGGATATATTTCTAGATTGATCCCTTTTAATACCTGCTTTTCCCCGTAATTTTTTCTAAGATTTTTGATGCTGATGATTGGCTGCTCTGTGTTTTCCATGGGGTTGATTTTTTTCTAAAAGTAAAATTGTTAAATTAAAATCCACAAAAAAACCCGCAAATAATTTGCAGGTTGTAATTTCTGATGAAAACTCTTGTTATTTCCTCACTTTAATTACCATTTTCTTGATTTCGTCTTCGCCAATCATTGGAGCGTGAACATCTTCTGGGTAGAAAATCACAAATTCTCCCGCTGTTAAAGTAAAGTGCATAGAAGGCTCATCTTTAAAGAACAATACATCTTTTTCTGGATTATATTCGCCTTTTGGTTTCTCACAATTGTTTCTGGATTTCCAACCGAAAGTTTCGTTTCCTTTGATACATATTTGAATATCGATGTTGTTGTTGTGACATTCAAATTTTGCCTCGGATTCTTGAGCGGTCATTCCTATTTTGGTGGCAACAATAGATTTTAATCCTTCAGAAATTTCATATTTCCCATCTTCGATTGAATCCAAATCTGTCGACCTGATGTATTCTAAGGCTGTTGAAAAAAGTGGATGAAGCGAAGTGTATTTGTCTGCGTTTGCTAATGTATCTATAATCAT
>JBBSTQ010000374.1:0-3804 GCA_038235745.1 Sphingobacteriales bacterium | reverse complement strand
TACTTTATGTAGTTGACCTTTTTTCTTCTCGTCCTCTGTACATGCTGAACCCAACTTTAGAAGAATCAAGTGGTGGTCTTGCGATTTTAGTCTTTTAATAATTTCATAAGCCATAAATCGCTTTCCGTTAGAGATAACTTTGTTTAGGTTATGGGGAGTGTTTAAATTTAGGATTGCATGAATATGATTTGGCATAATCACAAACCCAGTTGTATCAATTGTATATTTTTCTATGATAAGATTTAACCAGTTATAAACTAAATCATAAGAGTCTGTAATTTCAAATAACGGAATCCAGTCAAAACATGTAAAGGTAACGAACCATGTTTTATCGGTGGTATCGTGGATAGTTTTGATTGCCATTTTTAAATGTAGCGATTTCGTTGGACACTAACGCAGGGTCCTCTGCGAGAGACCCTGCTTGGACGAAAAATAAAAAAGCCCTCTGTTAAGAGGACTTGGGTCCTATAATTTCTCGCATAGGAGGGATAATACACAATTATCGTAAATATTTATGATAATGACAAAATCTGAAAGTCCTCTTTAACAAAAAAAACCCTCCCGAACCAAAGCTCGAAAGGGATTTCTAATATCAAGTTTAGCGGCTGAAGTCCAAGCAGGGTCTCCTTTTCGGGACCCTGCGTTTTTTTGATTCAATTTCAAGCTTTATCATTTGTATTGTGATTCATTTTGATTGCCATTCTTAATTGTAGTGATTTTACTGGGCAATAATTATAGTGATTTTGTTGGACACAAACGCAGGGTCCTCTGCGAGAGACCCTGCTTGGACGCAGTCTTAAATATATTCTTAGGATACCTAGTACGAGACAACTGTTGGGTCAAATTTATAGCCGATTCATCGCTTCTATTAATAGCCAAAGCGTAATTTTTTCGCTTAAGCTTTTTTTCTTAAATTTGGATGATTGTTAACCATTTAAAGGTTAGGTTTTATTAACTCTGTTGAAAATATTTTATGAAACGAATTTTGCCTACACTTATCACAGCTATTTTATTTTATTGCAATGCTAATGCGCAAACAGCTCCTACATCTATAACAGCTTCAAATATTGATGTAAACAAAGCCACAATTAGTTGGCAAGCCTCTACAGCAATTCCTAGCACTGCCACAAAAATCGAAAGCTTTGAGCAACCGTTTTTCACACAATCATGGACTAGTGATGGCTATAACTAGCTTTTAGAATATAATGATGACATAAGGCAATACACTGCTAAATCAGGGACTTCTTCTTGGTTTGTAAAAGGTTATTTAAGTGGCCTTACCTTAAACATTGCTTTAAATATAAAAGGTTTATGGGTAAATACAGGTTACGGATTTGACGGTATATTTAGTTATACCATTAAGGGTTATAATTTAAATAATAATGAGATTTATAGCCAAACTTATAATGATGGTGGAAACGATATGGGTTCGTATAAATATCTTACACTTAATTGGAACAATGTAAAAAGAATCAGTGTAGCGTATGATGCTAGTATGAGTAGTAATGAAGTATCTGTTGATGATTTAAACTATACGCCAGCAGAAAATGCATATCCATATTACTTTTCTACCAATAATACTGCACCAGCTTCCAATGCAACTGCCAATGGTATTACAAGAGGGACAAGTTTTAATCTAGGTGGCCTACAACCTTCCACCACCTATTATTTATGGATGCGAACCTACGATGGATCAACCAATGGTAGTTGGACAGCAAGCCCGGTTTCGTTTACAACTTCAAATGTTTTACCTATAACATTAACAAGTTTTACTGCTAAAAAAGCTAATAACTATGCTGAATTAAAATGGGTGACATCATCAGAAAAAAATAATAAAGAATTTATTATCAGCCGTTCTACAGATGGTGTAAATTTTAGCGAAATTCATAGAGCATCCGCTTCAAACATCTCTAATTCAACAAAAAACTATTTTTATAATGATTTAAATCCAGAAAATGGAATAAACTACTATCGGTTATGTCAAGAAGATTTTGATGGGACCATAAAAGAATTGGGTACAAAAGTCGTAAACTTCCAGATTTCAAGCTCAGGTAATCAACCTTATCCTAATCCTACTAAAGGAAAAACTACACTTACCTTAATAAAGGGAGAGAAACAGTTTGCGGTACTAAATAATTCTGGCGGAAAAGAACTAGAAAAAACAACTCTTACCATCAAAGATGAAAACGTATCTTTTGACTTGTCCATTTATCCAAATGGAATTTACATGATTACTTTAATAGGAAATAATGAAACCATTACTTATAAAGTAGTAAAAGAATAAATTTTCGAACTGTATCTTCTAAAGGATATGGACAGATTTTATTTATTGAATTTTAACAAAAAATCCCTCCCGAAACCAAATTCGAAAGGGATTTTTAATATTCAGCTCAGCGTCTTAATCCCGATAGCTATCGGGACTAAACCTTTTATCTCAAACCTTAAATCAAGCTCACACTCCTATTCACAAAAGCAGTCAACTCAGCACCAGTTAACATTCCTTGAGAAAGCAAAGCCAAATCAAAAGCTTGTTTAGCTAAAGCAGATCGCTCAGCTTCATCAGTACTTGCCAAAATTTTGGTTACTATTTTATGGTTTCCGTTAATGGCAACTTTGTAGCTATCTGGCATATTTCCGTAGAAACTCATTCCACCGCCCATCGCAGCCATGTCTTTCATTCTGCGCATAAACTCGTCCATAGTAACCGTAACAGGCAATTCATCCGGACTTAAAGCTTCAACATCTACTTGGTAAGCAGGTTTAGCAATCGCTTTTTCAAAGATTTCTTTGATTTGCTTTGTTTGGTCGTCGTTTAAAACGTGTTCCATTTTCTCGCCTTTGTCAATCAGTTTATCAACAGTGCTAGAATCCACACGTTTTAATTGTGTTTTCTCTAATTTCTGCTCCATCTGACCTACAAAATGTGAATCAATTGGCGTATCCATCAATAAAACATCATAACCTTTACGGGTTGCCGATTGGATAAAACCATCTTGTTTAGCTGGATCAATGGTGTATAGGTAAATTAAGTTACCGTCTTTATCCGTTTGAATATCCTTTACTTTATCACGATATTCATCCATGGTAAAATTCTTTTTATCTGTGTTGGTAAACAGAGCAAAATCTTTAGCTTTATCATAGAATTTCTCTTCGCTAATCATTCCGTACTTCACAAATAAACCAATGTCGCTCCATTTAGCTTCATAAGCTTCGCGGTCTTTTTTGAAGAGTTCGCCTAGTTTTTCAGCTACTTTTTTAGTGATGTAGCTGTTTATTTTCTTTACATTTCCGTCGGCTTGCAAGAAACTTCTTGAAACGTTTAACGGAATATCTGGCGAATCAATTACACCATGTAACAACATCAAAAACTCAGGAACAATGTCTTTTACCTCATCAGTAATAAACACTTGGCGACTAAACAACTTGATTTTGTTTCTTTGGATTTCAACATCATTTTTCAATTTAGGGAAGTATAAAACTCCGGTCAAATTGAAAGGATAATCCACGTTTAAATGAATCCAAAACAAAGGATCTTCTTGAAAAGGATAAAGCTCTTTATAAAACGCTAGATAATCTTCGTCAGTTAATTCCGCTGGAGTTTGTGTCCAAATTGGTTTTGCGCCGTTGATTACATTCTCAACCTCAACAGATTTGTACTGCTTTTTACCTTCTGCATCTTCGCCATCTTCAACACTGTCAGTTGTTGTTCCGAAAACTAATTTTACGGTTAAAAACTTAAAGTACTTGTCTAAAATAGTTTGTAGTTTTTGTTGGTCTAAAAATTCTTCAGATTCGCTGTTAACG
>JBBSTQ010000373.1:0-3823 GCA_038235745.1 Sphingobacteriales bacterium | reverse complement strand
AGGTTTAAAGGATAATTTATCATCTTTCTTTCCCTTGACTCCCATCAAAGAAATCAGCAGGAACAACAAACTCCAATACTTCGAATAATTGAATTTAGCGAACAACCCTGTATTGCTGATGTGCCAGATCAGTTTATCTGTGAATGGCACTGTGAAGCCCCAATTCACAAAAGCTCCATAACAGTAAAAGTAGAAATGAAGTACCAGTAAGGTAATCGCTATAAAGCGACTCATGTCTGCTATTTTTCGTAAAGCTTGTTCGTTTTCTCCTGTTTGCATAGTAATTGAGTTTAAATTTTATAAATGCGTAATGTGCTTTTTTCGTTTCTTTTTGCGTGATTTCTTTAACTGATATGGCAGAGGGTCATAGCTGTTTTCCGCCTGTAGCAGCACTTCTAAAAAAGTATTTTGGAAAATGTTTGAAGGATGAAAAGTTTCGTTTTTTATTTTTTCGTCGGGTACTATTGTAGCTTCGTAGTTGGCCTTAACGTTTTCTTTTGGCTCAGTTTGAAACCTTTCTTGAATTGCTTTTGCACTGTAAGCCTTGCCTAATTTACTGCCGTTGAACACATATTTATTCTCGTGGTCAATGTAGGTTAGTCCGTAAATTATTCCGTCTGGATTTGTTCGGCATATCAGCTGAATTTGCTGTTGCTCTAGTTTTTCCTTTAAGTCTTCTATTGATTTTGCAGCTGAGTTGAGTGCCTGATCAATCTTGTTTTTTAATAGGTTTCTGTATGGTTTTCTTGATTTCTCATTATCTAAAAAACGTTTCTCTAAGAATTTCAAACCAGGATTTTGGTAAAACAAACTGGCTTTAATTGGGGTAGATACTTTGTTTCCATCAGCATCTAACAATCGATAGTAAAGACCATTTTTTTGGTAAACTCTTGAGCTTTCTTTACCCCTATCGGCAATAACATTGTAGTTTTTTAACACTGCGTTCAACTCTGGAATTGATGTGTAATTGTAAGTCGTTAGCACTGCATTTAGCACCTTTGCTATCGCATTTTTGGTCTCCAATTTCGTCCTGCCATCTCCAATTATATCGATTGGCTTTATGGTGTTTTCTTTTTTATTCTTGCTAGATGCCTCCACCAGATTGTACTTCTTTTCAATAGCAATTCTAGCTGGCTCACTTTTGTTTTTTCCTATGTTTTGGGTGTCAATCCGTGACCCATCTGATTGGATTTTAGTGGTTACAATATGGATGTGTGGGTGCGATGCGTCATTGTGTTGATAAACTAAAAACGGTTGCTCGCCAAAGCCAATCGCATTCATATAATCCTCTGCAATTGCAATCAACTTATCCTCATCTAAAGTCTCATCTTTAGCGAAATTCAGCGAAATATGAATACTGTTATTCTTAACATTCTCATTTAATTTAGCCTGATTCAAAAGACGATTTAGCTTATGAGTAACCGTCAGATCATTAGTGTCCAATGGGTAATTTGACGCCAAAATACATTTCGCCACCCGTTGGTTTACTTTGTTTTCGTTGTAATTGAGTATCCGTATGATAGACCTCCCGGATTTAATTATCGCAACCATTCAGCTCCAATTTTATCCATGATTTCTCTCATTTCTCCCACTTTTTCGAATAGTATTTTCCGTTCTTTTTCATAGTGCACAAGTAGGTCTTTTAGAGAAGAACCGTGGTCTAAAGTGTGAATCTTGTGTACAGTTTGGTTGAAGTTGTTCGCCATCCCGTTCAGGTCTTTTCTTAGCTTGACGAGCTCGTTCATTAGGTCGTCAATAGATGCGTTTCTGTAGGTTGCAATCATAGGTTTTCCCAACAGAATCTTACGGGCGTAATCACTCACTTTTCTTTGTGTGGTTTTTAAATAAGCTTTATGAATCTGCGTTCTCTCACTCTCATATAACCTTAGATGTAGCCAGTGATTTCTTGTCTGTTTTTTCTCGTTTTCCATCATCTTCCTTTTTAATTTTTATTATCGCTTCCAGCGCCCACGACTTCGGAGTTTGGGCGGTTTAAAAAAGCGTTTGTGACACAAACGGACATCTTGCCGTTTGCAGGAACGGGGCAAACTCCCCTGATTTCCAAATTCTGTTATAGTTTTAGCTTGCTCTTTATATGTTTGGAAGCTTTGGTCAACATCAACCATTCGTTGAGGTCTTTGTAAGGCTCGTAAAGACTGCTTTTATCCTCGTATTTTTTTGAGAGTTGCAAAGCATGGGCTGTGAGCTTTTTTCCTGTCGCATCTCTATCCAAAAACAGCTTTATTTTTTCGTGGACTTCTAGAAACGGTTTTGCTGTCTCGAACAGACTTGCACCATTGAGAACTAAAAAATCAGCGTTTTCTGTTTTGAGTTTTGGAATACTCAGGTAGCTGAGATAATCCATAAAACCTTCGAAAACTGACACCTCGCTTGACCCATTTAAAAAAGTGCTAACAGCTTTTGGTGCGCTACTGTATTTGTAGAATGGGTCTCGTATTTCGTAACCGCCCTGATCGTTTTTAAAACCAATGGCGTGGTAGCTCTTATCTCCGAATGAATATTCAACTTCTTGACAGAATTTTTGAGCTATAGCCACATCTATTCCCCTGCGTTCTAGATAGCGAATCAGGTTTTTTGACACTAACGGATTGACTAAAATTATTTGAAGTTTATTTTCAGCTTTCGAATCTTTTTCGTGAAGGTTCTTTAAATGCTTTGGAACAGAAAAATCCGACAGGTTTAGCTTTTCTAAGAAATCGGTCACGGAACATTTAAAATACTTGATTCCAAAATCAACCAAGCTACCGCCTTCGCCAGTTCCATGATCATACCATAGGTTTAGTTTTTGATTGACTTTAAATGAGGCCGTAGATTCTTCTCTCAGCGGAGAACGATACCAATGATCTTTGCTTCGTACTTTCTTTGGTTCATGCCCTAATTGCTTTAGGTAGTTGACCAAGTCCATTTCGTTTGCTTTTTCACAATTCATGTTTTTCTTGTTTTCGGTAAATTCTTCTGTGATACAAAATTAGGTAGCAGAGTGCTGTTGAAACGAACCTATCCATTTTTTAGACAGGATAGGAATGTGCAGTTCAGAGCCTTTGAACATACACCCAACCTATCCTGTCCATATTTTAGATAGGATAAAACGAGCGTTTTTTCTGAGCTTTGTAGCTACCAAAAAACATGTTTATGAAAAGTGTAGAAATGAATCAGCTGTATGAAACTTTGTTGTGCAGCCCGGGAATGAAAGAGACAGTGAAAGTTGATGTACGCATCTCGAGGAAATCGATTTTGTTGCTCAGCCAGATCATCCAAAAAGGATTATCCGAGTCTGGTAGTCAGGCTTCGGAGTTCGCAACAATTGCTGGTGCGGAAAGTAGTAGCGAGCTTCAGGAAATGTTAAAGGCTTGCTTAGAGAAAGCAAACCTATTTGAACTGGATGAGCGATTAGCTAAGCTGAGGGAAAATTAGATTGAGCGTAAATTAAGTCTAGCTAGTCTAAAATAGACTCTCCCATTTTTTAAAGTTATAAAAGTGCGTTAAGGATTGTCCCGATAGCTATCGGGACGGCATCCTTTTTTTGCTCTCGCCACTACGCAAATGCAAAAAAAGATACAGTGTAAAGCCTGTTAAAACGCCCAAACTTTATTTGTTGAATTTGCAGTTTAAAAAAACCCGCTGTCCAAAGAACAGCGGGTTTCATTTACCAATTTATAATCAACAATACTACGCCAGCAACCAGCATCAAAGTTCCTATCCAGAACCCAAGGTTTTCAACAAGCCTGGTTGACCAAGCTGCTTCATAAGATTTGAAAACCTCTACGCCAGTATAAGATGTCCGTTTAAATTTCCTCTTTTT
>JBBSTQ010000372.1:0-3827 GCA_038235745.1 Sphingobacteriales bacterium | reverse complement strand
TCCGTTAGCTAAGAAATTAGCAGAAGATAAAGGCATCGATATAAATGATGTCAAAGGAAGTGCAGAAGGTGGACGAATTGTTAAGAAAGATGTTGAAGGTTATACGCCATCAGCGAAGCAAGAATCAGCGCAATCTGCTCCGGCAAGTCCAGAAGCACAATCAGGAAAAGCTCAAGCGCCCGCACCAGTTATTCCTCAATATGTGGGTGAAGAACGTTTTACTGAAAAACCAGTTTCTCAGATGCGTAAAGCAATTAGCCGCAGTTTGGGAGAAAGCTTGTTTACCGCTCCGCATTTTTATTTAAATATCACTGTGGATATGGATGGCGCAATGCTTGCCCGTACGCAAATTAACACAGTTGCTCCGGTAAAAGTTTCATTCAATGATATTGTAATAAAGGCAGTTGCAATTGCGTTGAAGCAACACCCAGCGGTTAACTCATCTTTTAGAGGAGATAAAATCCGTTTTAACGAGCATACAAACATTGGTGTTGCTATGGCAATTGAAGATGGCTTATTAGTGCCAGTTATTCGTTTTGCGGATGGGAAAAGCTTATCACATATTTCAGCAGAAGTGAAGGATTTCGCTCAAAAAGCAAAAGCTAAAAAATTGCAACCAAAGGACTGGGAAGGTTCAACGTTCACAGTTTCTAACTTAGGAATGTTTGGTATTGATGATTTTACATCGATTATCAACACGCCAGACGGTGCAATACTTTCTGTTGGAGCTATTCAACAAGTGCCAGTTGTTAAAAACGGTGCGGTTGTTCCAGGAAATATTATGAGATTGAGTTTAGGTTGCGATCATAGAGTGATTGATGGCGCAACAGGAGCTAAGTTTTTGCAAACGTTAAAAGCATTGTTAGAAGCACCAATTACATTGTTGGCTTAGTTTTTTTTTAATCATTTTAAAAAACCTCGTCATTTATGGGCGAGGTTTTTTTGTGCATTGGATTTTTTCTTTGTTTTTGTTAAAAAATAATCTTTCTTTTGAGCCAAAATCAGATACCATGAAAACCAACACCTTAAGCCTATTGATACTTTTGTTTGTTGCCTTTGCTAGCTGTAAAAAAGACGACGATAAAGCAAGTGTAACCCTTACTTCAAAAACTTGGAAAAGGGCAATGGTAGATAAAAACATGTCAACCAATCCGGTGACTAATCCAGCTGGAAATGTTTTGTATTATGCACCTCAAGATTTTGAGAAAGATGATACTTTCAAATTTAGTGATGATGGGAAATTGACCATCAACAGGGGAACATTAAAGGCAAGTAATGATCAACCTCAAACGGAAGTACAAAGTTATAGTTTTGTGAGCGCAACCCAACAACTTACCATAAACGGAGAAAAATACACGTTGGTGGAACAAAATAAAACCCAGCTTAAATATTACACGCTTCTTCCTCCTGTAAGCGGTTTCCGATATTTGATTTTTATATTTGAATAGTATGTTATATTATTAATCAAGGTAGAATTAGGATTGCATTCTTTATGCGTTTAGCTCTGTGAACTCTGCGTCCTCCGTGGTTAAAAAGCCTATTGCTTATTTGTGAAATGTCTCCTTCTATTGTAAAACGCCGAAATAGAAAAAAACTTAATCCTCAGCATTATGCAACTTACTATTCCTGTAGCTATACCCAAAGTAAACCACCAAACCAATCGCTAACCAAATCAAAAAACGCAACCAGTTGGTGTAGCCTAGTTCCGTCATCAAATAACCGCAACTCAACAAACCTAAAACTGGGATTAATGACAAGTTTTTAGTAAAAGACAAAAAGCTTACCACCAAGGCTAATACCAAATAAACATAAAGCGGCAGTTTCTCACGAACCACCAACCAACCCTGGCTAAAATCAAAATGGTTTAGAATATCATCGTAAAAGAAAACAACTCCCGAAATAAACAACAATGGCACTATGAACTTGCTATTAATGTAGGGCATCTTGAAGCGTTTTCTTCCGTCATTAACTTCGGTGTCTGGTGGAAGCAGCAAAACTCCAGTACATACCAAAACGAAAGCGAACAGAGTTCCAATACTTGTTAAGTCAGTTACTTCCGTTAAGTTCATAAACAAAGCTGGAATTGCCACCACAAATCCGGTAACAATAGTCGCAAAACTTGGCGTTTTAAACTTGGGATGAATTCGTGAAAAAGCTTTCGGCAATAAACCATCTCTACTCATACTCATCCAAATACGGGGTTGTCCCATTTGGAAAATAAGCAAAACGCTGGCTGTTGCAATTACTGCGCTAATGGAAATCACATAACTTATTTTGGTTAAACCCACTCGCTCAAAAACAAAAGCCAAGGGGTCTGAAACAGCTAACTCGCTATAATTAACCATTCCGGTTAAAACTAGCGCAACTAAAATATAAAGCACTGTACAAATCACTAAAGAGTAAATCATGCCTCGTGGTAAATCTCTTTGTGGGTTTTTGCATTCTTCTGCGGTAGTAGAAATAGCATCAAAACCAATGTAAGCAAAGAAAACACCCGAAACTCCTTTCATCATCCCACTAAAACCGTTTGGCAAAAAAGGATGCCAATTGGCTGGCGTTACATAGAAAAAACCGATGACGATTACAGCAACTACGACCAAAACTTTTAAAATGACCATGGCATTGGTTGCCTTTTTTGTTTCCTTAATACCAACATAAACCAGTGCGGTAATTAAAAATACAATGAGCAAAGCGGGAAAATCAGCGATCAAACGCAAGTTCCCGATTTGTGGAGCGCTTGTCCAAGCAATAGCTGCAGATTGTGCGCTTTCACTAAGTTTAGAGAGGTCGCCACCGTTAGCAACAAGTGCTGTATTGGCTTTGTAGGCACTAAAGTAATCTAAGATTAAATATTCGGGCAGGCTAATATTAAAGCCTCTGAGCAAGTTTACAAAATAACCACTCCAAGAAATAGCGACAGCAATATTACCAATTGCATATTCCATCAATAAATCCCAACCGATAATCCATGCAACTAATTCGCCGAAGGAAGCATAAGCATAAGTATAGGCACTACCCGCAACTGGAATGCGAGAAGCAAATTCGGCGTAACAGAGTGCAGAGAAGCCACAGGTAATGGCGGTAATCACAAATAAAATACTTACTCCCGGACCACCGTTGAAAGATGCTTCGCCAATAGTAGAAAAAATTCCAGCGCCAACTACGGCTGCAATCCCCATAAAAGTTAAATCTCTGACAGATAAAACCTTGTTTAAGGAGCTATGTTCAGCATCGCCATATCCTGCTTCACTATCTTTTAAAATTTTCTGAATAGATTTTTTCCTGAATAGATTTTTCTGCATTTTTAGATTTTGACAAAGAACGTTACCAAAGTAAAAAAAAATGGTCAATAAAAATTCTAAAAAGCGCAACAAACCGCTAATTTATTTCAAATATTGGTTGTTTTTGTACAAGTAACTTGCAGTTTGATAAAACGCGATAGCTTCCTCTTTCAGTTTTTCATCAACCTTTTCTGGAATTTGATCTTCATTTAATAACACTTTAAATTGCTCAACCTTTTTCTTCGGAGAAAGCACTAAAAGATGTCCGTCTTTATAATAGCCTAGTCTTTCGTATGTGCTAATAAATGCCCATGGTGTTTTTGTTGTAGGCTTAAAAATATCTCTCCCAAAAAACTTCGATTGGTAATTCACATTTAGCAGTCCCAAAATTGTGGGTACAATATCCACTTGAGCCGTAAGACGGTCAAAAACCTGTGGTTTCATTATCGAAGGTGCGTACATAATCATTGGAATGTGATAGCCACTTACTGGCAACTCCGTTTTTCCGGCGCTTGATGCACAATGATCCGCCACGATGATAAAAAT
>JBBSTQ010000371.1:0-3828 GCA_038235745.1 Sphingobacteriales bacterium | reverse complement strand
GGTGGGGCTTTATATGTTAAAAACCATGACGTAAAAATCATGCAAAGCATTGTTGAAGCGTTGCAAAAAGAGAAATGGGTAGGCGGTATATTTACCAAAGCCAATGGCAAAGACCAAATGAAAGGTGTAATTGATGGCACTTTGTCTTTCGATGCCATTCATTGGAACCACCCAACAAGAAGTGCAGATATTTTGGTTGATGAGAATTGGGATGACCGAGAAAATGCCTTTGGTTATAAAGGGACTAGTTTTGCGAGAGGAGTTGCTGGGCATGGCGGATTTAGCCCTTATGAAGTTCATATTCCTTTGATAGCTTCTGGCCCTAGCTTTAAAAAAGCTTTTATAGGTAACCTACCAACTTCAAATGTAGATATTGTACCTACTATTCTTCATTTGACCCATATTAAAATTCCTAAAGAAATGAATGGTAGAGTTATTTATGAATTGCTAAATGAGCAAGCACCAAAATCATTTAGTAACAAAGTCGAAATTAAGAATATAGAAACTAAAGTAAATTATCTGGGTGGCACATATCGATTGATTTTACAGAAATCTATCCTTGGAAAATACTCTTATAATGATTTTGCAAAAGTAATAAGAGACTAAAAAATAAAAAAGATAAATCCTCTTTGTTCTAGAAACAGAGCGGATTTTATCTTTAATTTATTTGAACTTCACTTTTGGTAATCTTCGTCATTGCAGTAAGGAATAGTTTTATTAAATGTAACAAACACAATTCCACCTTTAGATTTATAAAAATGACTTCTTATCCTACTCAAACCTACTCTCAATCCTCCTATCCAAACTAACCTTTAACTTATCCAAAAAGACAGATCTTTCTTTTTTACGGTTAGTAATGTCCCTGAACTTGTGGTAGTAATGCTTTAAATCCACTTGGAAAACAGTTTGGAAATACTCTATAGCAGTTTTAATTTCCACGTTTCCGTTATTTAATGAGCCACACTCAGCCAGTGCGTAAATTAATTCAACCAATTCAATCTGATTACCAGGCCACGTAATAGGGCATTTGGATTGTCCAAAATCTCCGTTTAACAGATTTTGCTTTTGTTGATAAAAGAAGTTTTGGTATTGTACTATGGCAATCAGCTTTGAAAGTCGGTAGTCGTGAGATGTAGAAAATAAGTCATCTCCTTGAAAATCTTCAATCTCTACGTAAATATCGCCAGCACCATGGGTAAAGTAAACATGGTCAAGATGGGTTGCGCCACTTCTTTGGTAAATATTAAACGCTTGATGTTTAGTAAGGAACGTTTCTAATTAGTTCATTTCAGTAGCTACGTAAGCTTGATTGCATATTATCTACCAATTTTCTGTCCTTGCAAGAATCCTAAACTACCCTTATTTAACTTTAAAGAAAAAAATAGATTTTGACACGCACATCAACTTTTTTTAAAAAAGCATCAAAAAAAGCTTCGATTAAATAAAAATTCCATACATTCGTGTACGCTCACGGTTTGGAAAATCTGAGTTACCAATAATAAACCTGTTTAAAAAAGAAATTTTATGAGTTGAAAAGATAGTCCGATGCGTGATTATTTTTTTAAAAATAACGTGTACGCTCACGTAACTAAGTCTTAACTATAAACACATATACATATATTTGCTGATGAAAAAAAACGTTAATCAATTCAGTTCAGTGCATGTTGATTCTCTCACTTCAAGGGAGACCACAATATCTATGTTTATCTTGGGCGGACTGTTCTTTATTTTTGGGTTTATTACTTGGATAAATGCTATTTTAATTCCGTACTTCAAAATAGCCTGTGAGCTAACCAATTTTCAATCTTACTTGGTTGCCTTCGCTTTTTATATTTCTTATTTCGTGGTGTCTTTTCCTTCTTCTTTTTTATTAAAAAAAGTCGGTTTTAAAAAAGGTATTATGTATGGCCTTTGGCTGATGGCAGTTGGTGTATTTATATTTATACCCGCAGCATTAACAAGAACGTATGAGACGTTTTTAATAGGCTTATTTACTATTGGTTCGGGTTTAGCAATTTTACAAACGGCAGCTAATCCATACATAACAATTTTAGGTGCACCAGAAAAGGCTGCCAAACGAATTAGTTTTATGGGTATTTGCAACAAAGGAGCAGGCATTTTGGCACCTTTGATATTTGCATCAGTCATTTTCAAAGTCAGCGATAATGAGATGCTAAAACAACTGCCGTTGATGAGTGAGGCCGAGCGGGGCGGTGTGTTAGACGAGTTAATAAGACGCGTGATTGTTCCTTATGGGGTTCTAGGTGTTGTTTTGACTATCCTCGGTTCTTTGGTACGCTTTTCTCCTTTGCCAGAAATCGATACCGAGCAGGAAACAGAAGAACTATCAACTTTAAATGCAGATAAAAAGAACGCGTTTCAATTCCCGTTTTTGGTATTGGGTGTTTTAGCCATATTTTTTCATGTAGGTACACAAGTAATAGCAATTGACACGGTTATAGGTTATGCCGATAGCATGGGAATGCCAATTATGGAAGCTAAGGTTTTTCCTTCCTACGCACTGTTTGCAACAATAATAGGCTACGGTATAGGCATTTTGGTAATGCCGAAGTACGTTTCGCAGGTAAATGTATTGAGAATTTGCACTGTGTTGGGTTTGGTTTTTACGCTCTTCATCATTTACAGCCATGGAGATTACACCATTTTAGGCCATCGTATTGATATTTCCATTTGGTTCATTGTAGCACTAGGCTTGGCTAATTCTTTAGTTTGGGCAGGGATATGGCCACTGGCTTTAAAAAACTTAGGAAGGTTTACAAAAGTGGGTGCTTCAATGCTCATCATGGCGCTCTGCGGCAGTGCAATTTTCCCTCTAATTTACGGCCACATAGCTGATTTGTATAATGCGAGAACAGCCTACTGGGTTTTGTTTCCTTGTTATCTGTATCTGATTTTTTATGCCTTTTACGGTCATCAGATTAAGAATTGGTTACCAACACTAAAAAAACAAATCTAGAATGACAAAATAGCAAAGAAAAACTCAAAGGATTAAACTTAAAATAACCAACATAACCATTATAAACTTAACGCTAAACTATGACATGAATTCTGAAAAAACCTAAAATTATCAGAAGAATAAAAAGAGCCTAGGGCATTTTTTATTCAATCTTTAAATGTTAAACCAGGAGTAAGACCTACTTCTGCAACTCATTAAAAATTTTAAAAACAAAAGAATGAAAAAAAAACAATTACTAAGCACACCGTCTTTGTTGAGCTTTCACAGGGTTATTAATCTTAAGCATTCGCTGTTATGTGCTTCCGTATTTATGCTCTCTGCAAATGTGAATGCTGCTACAGATAATTCTGTAGCGTTAACAAAAATTAACAGTATCGAAGCAAGTTCAAATCTAAGAATCGTAAGTAAATCTACCTTAATTGCTAAAGATGTAATTATCCAAGGAAAAGTTACTGGCGAAGGTGGTGGCGCACTTCAAGGAGTGGCAGTTACTGTAAAGGGGAGTACTGCTAGCGCAGGAACTAATTCTTCGGGTAATTTTCAAATTACGGCTCCAGAAGGTTCTACTTTGGTGTTCACTTACGTAGGTTACATTTCTCAGAGCGTTAACATCACTAATAAGTCAGTTATTAATGTCACCATGGCAATGGATTTTGACAAATACAAAATTGATGAAGTGGTAGTTGTAGGTTACGGAACTCAAAAGAAAAGAGATGTAACTGGCGCTGTTGGATCGGTAGCCATGAAGGACATAGAAAATGTACCTGTTACAAGAGCTGATCAAATTTTGCAAGGCCGCGTAAGTGGTGTGCAAGTAACGCAAACCAACTCGGAACCAGGCGGAAACGTTT